>NZ_JARESR010000047.1:0-51204 GCF_046028015.1 Paraburkholderia sp. RL17-383-BIF-A
AAGCGCTCGATGCGCGCGTCCATCGACAGCCCGAACACCGGCACGCCATGCGAGATCGCGAGCACTGCCGCGTGATAGCGTGTCGTCACCACACATGCGGCATGCGCGACCGTGGCGGCCACTTCGTCGAGCGTCTGCGGGCCGCGCGCGACGATCTCGATCGGGAACGGCACACGGGCCGCCAGATCGGCGCAGGCGCCGCGATCGAGTTGCTCCATGCCCACCAGCACCGGCGTGTACCCCTGCTCCCTCAAGCCGACAGCAATCCGCGCGAATCGATCCAGATAGGCGTGATAGGCCTCGGCGCGCGACGCGTCCCAGCAGTGGAAATGCAACGGCCCATAGCGCAGCGGCGATACTTCGCGACGCGCGTCGAGCTCACGCGCTCGCGCCGCGTCGGCATGCACCGGCCACCAGAACGGATTGTTGGGACAGAGCACCGCGCGCCGTGGGCCGTGCGGCCCATCGTGCACTGCAGAGTGTGCCCGATAGGTCCACGCGGTATCGGCGCCCGCTTGCGCGCTCACACCGAGCGACGCGAGCTGCGCGCGCGCCGCGTCGTTGCGGCAAATGACTTCTCCGGCCTGCGCGTGGCGTTCGACAAAGCGCGTGAGCGCTGCGCTCATCGTGCCGCTATCGACACCGTACGCAATCGCCGCCCGCCCGTGCGCATGCGCGAGCGCGATTCCGCCGATCAGCACGCCCGCCAACGAGTCGGAAAACTTCGACGTATAGGTCGAGCCCTCCACGTTCAGCACGAGATCGGCGTCGCGCACGGCGGCGTCGAGCGCATCGGGCAGATACGGCAGCGCGGGCATGAGACGCGGCGTGCCGGCAAGCAGCGGATGATCGAAGCAGTCGCCCAGCGCGAACAGCGTGATACGGGGCTCGCGCGGCGCGAGCAGACGACGCAACTGCGCGATCGTCTCGATCGTGCGCAGATCGGCACCGGTATTGCCCGCGCCGCTGTAGCCGAGCAACAGCACGCGCGGCGTGTCGCGCAATGTGTTGCGCGGCGCGTTTCGATTTTCTCCGGGATCGCTGCGCACGGGCGCACGCCGCGCCGCGTCGATGCGTCGCCGCATGTCGTCGAGAAATACCTCGTCTGGCGCGGGAGCGTCCGCATATCGGTTCAGCGCGGCGAGCGACCGCTGCAATGGGCTGTCGGCAAGGTCCCAATCCATCATGCCGCACCTAACGCTTGAGCAAGTTGCTGCATTTGCAGCGCACCGGAGTACGGATCGACCGCCACTTCGACGATCGTCACGCCGGCGTGATCACGCGCCTCTGCGAGCGCCTCGTCCAGCGTGTCTCGCGTCTCGACACGGCGATGCGCCAGCCCGAACGCCTGCGCCAGTGCGCCGATATTGAGCTGGTAAGGATTGCGGATCGTGCGCCGATAAGCCGGTGCTCGCGAGATCGGCAAGAAGTCGAAGATCGCGCCTCCGCCGTTGTCGAGCACGCATAGGCAGGCCGGCGTACTCACACGTTGCGCGCTCGCCAGCGAGGAGAGATCGTGAATCAACGCCTGATCGCCGAGCAGCAACAGACCCGCATCGCGGCGCGCGAGCGCTTCGCCGATGAACGTCGCCAGCGTGCCGTCGATGCCGCTCACACCGCGGTTCACATAGATAGTCTGGCGCGCGGCACGCACGTCGTAGCCGATATCGGCGTGACGCATCGACATGGAATTGCCGAGATGGACGAAGGCAAAGCCGGGCACAGCCAGCACGCGATGAACCGCCGACACTTCACCCCAGGGGAGCGCCGCAACGCACGCGCGCCGTTCGCGCGCACCGTAGGCGGCAACGCTCGCCCAGCGGTCACGCCAGGAAAAGGCGACGGGCGCGGCAGGCTTCGCCGCTGTGTTGGGACTGGCACTGGTACTGGCAGTCCGACGTAACGGCACGGGCACGGCCTCGCACAACGCCGCAGCCATCTCATCCAGCGTCGCTGGCGAAGCGGCGACCACCACATCGCGCGGATCCAGCGCCGGGTGCAGATAGTCATGCGCGACACGACAAGGCGCGATCTTGATGGTGGGCACGTCGGCATGCTTTTCGAGGTACGCATGCAGCACCGGCATGACCGGCGCGAGGCCGAAGCGCACGATCAGTTCCGCGCGCGCCGACGCGAGCCGCGCCGCGCCGCCGAACACATCGAATGCGTTGACGATCAATGCGCCCGCCGCGCCGTGCGCAGCCGCTTGCGGCGCCAATGCAAACGGCCCCGAGCGCAGCCCGCTGCCCGCATCGGCAAGCACGGGAAAACCACTCGCCGCGGCCAGCGCGAAGATCGCCTCGGGTGGCACGCCCGGTTCCGGGCCGACCACGATCAACCCGTCGAGACCGTCACTGAGCGGTCGGCTGCCGCGCCTCGCAAATACGCGCGCCATGACGCGTTCGACGATCAGCGTGGCAGACCTGTCGGATAAGCGGGAGTCGGCGTACAGAGACGCGCTGCGATCTTGCGAAGCAGTGAGCGCACATGCGCCACCGTCTGCCTCGGTCCGCGCGGCTCGTGCCGCGCGGACCGTCCCGAGCGACACCGGCTGCGTTTCGAGCGCGTCGTAGACACCGGCCAGCGGAACGTTCAGATGCACTGGACCACGCGTTGGCCGCATCGACGATGGATGCGCGTCGGCGCGTGACAGGCTGTCGCTGAGATCGGGCACGCCCTCGAACATGGCGGCCAGCACGGCCGCGATCTCGCCGCGCGCTCGCTCCACGGCTCGTGCGGAGTCCTCGGGATCGGCCAGGTCCGCCTGTGCGCGCACGAACGCGCGGGTCGCACCGAGATGGTCCGCCGTCTGTCCAAAGCCAGCGCCGCGCAGCCCACGCGGCCGGTCGCACGTCAGTACGACAAGCGCCACACCGCAGGCGTCCGCTTCGGTCAAGGCCGGCAAGACACTGGCAACCGCCGAGCCGGACGTCGTGACGATCGCGACCGGTGCGCCGCTCGCTTTCGCGATCCCAAGTGCGACGAACGCGCCGCTGCGCTCGTCCGTACTGATCATCTCGACGGCGATTCGTGGATGCGCGTCGAGGGCAAGACACATCGCGCTCGCGCGGCCACCGGGACACAACACCGCATGACGCACACCGGCCGCGCTCAACATCTCGACGATGAACTCCACCCATACCGTGTTGAGTGATTCACCGCGCGCCGCGGTGGCGGGAACGGCGCTCATCACGCCAACGCTTGCGAAGTGTCCGCCACCGGCGTAATCGCGATCGTGCGCGCCTGCGCAGCGTTCGCCCCTTGCTCCGCCGCAATCAGCCGCTCCATCACGCGTCGTGCGCGAATCGCGCCGGCGTCGATGGGCAGCAGCGCCGGCTGCAGCGCCCAGAAGTCGTTGTCGCCGAGATTCTTCTGCTGCGCTTCGAGCATCGGCAAGTCTTCGCACTCGAACGGCTTCATCAGACCTTCGACGGCATAGCGCACCAGACCGCGCGCCGCGTCGCCCATCTCATTGGGCAGACCGAACGCGAAGAAATAGTGTGTCGTGCACTCGGTTTCCGGCGTCAGCCAATGCGCGGACGGCGCGATCAGCCCCGCTTCGCGCGGCATGCCCGCCGCCGTTACGCCGACCACGATGGAGAGCAATCCGGGAGGCGTCCAGCGCACATCCATCCAGCGATCCACCCGCGTGCCGGGTGGAATCCCGAAGCCTTGCGCGACGAACGGCTGCAGCGCTTCGTCGTAAGTGCTGCGGCGAACCCAGACCGTATCTCCGAGACTGCCCGACTGCACGTCGCCGCGTGCAATTGCCTCGCTGCCGAGCGTATCGGGATGGAGGAACTGGAAGTGGCTCAGATCGAGCAGGTTATCCGCGCTCAGCTGATAGTGGGCGCGCGTATGCAGATAACCGTCGTGCGTGACGTTGGTCGCGGGATCGACGAAAGGAAACGACGGCACCAACGCCGCGTCGGCGCGGGCGGGGTCGCCCGGCCAGAACCAGATGGCGCCGTAACGTTCGATCGACGGGTAGGCACGCACCTTCGCGCCCGCCGGCACGCGGCCGTCGCCGTGCGGATTGTGCACGCACTGCCCGCTCGCGTTAAAGCGCAGACCGTGATACGGACATTCGAGCACGCCGTCGACGATACGGCCTTTCGAGAGCGGCGCGAAGCGATGCGCGCAGCGATCGTCGAGCGCGATAGCACGCTGTCCGGCATCGCGATACAGCACTACCGGCCGCCCGAGCAGCGTGCGCGTGAGCGGCAGGTCGGCGCGAACCTCGTGCGCAAAAGCGGCGACATGCCAGGCGTTTAACAGAAAGGACATGAGACCACTCGCAATGGAATCGGCAGAGGAAAAACACGGCGCGGCGCCGCATTGGGCGGCCGCCTCATGCGAGTGTAATTAGCCCGGTCATCCCACAGATTCAACAAAGCTCAGGCAAATGCGAAGCCGCATTCACAAAATGCGCATTCGAGATGCTCAACAAAGATAAATACGGCTTGCGAACCTGAAAGGTGCTGCGAACCTTGCTTCGCATGCGATTCCCGGCGGCCCGGGTCTCTTTTACCCGTTAAGGCAAACGATAAGGTAATTGATGCCGAATTCGCATTTAGCCATGCATCTCCCGGCTAATAGCCGCGATCTGTCCGGTTATTGACCGGATTGAAACGATGCGAAACAAATTCCGAATCTTTCATGCTGCTTCAGTGCATGTCAGGGCGAAACAATTCGTTACAGCCCTGATATTTTAAGGACCGTAATTTTCGGGACAAGCAACGCGGTTTGGGAAGCAACCTTATGCATCAATCCCCGGAGGGCATGTTGAAATTCGCCGTGATGACTACCAGCAGCAGCCTGTTCAATCTGATTTGCCAATGCTTTCGCGACGATACGATCGAATGCTGCCGCTTCCTCGATGACGTCGCGCTCTCACGGGCGATCTATCGGGAGGACTATCACGCCATTCTTGTGGACGCGGCAACGGGAATCGACGCGACGCGCGCGGTCTTCGCACGGCGAGCCTGCTATGGCGACCGCCGCGCGCCGTTGATCGTGATCGGCGCGTTTGCCGATCGCGACAGCATCGAGCGCGCTTTCGAAGTCGGCGCCGACGACGTCGTGCTCTCACCGATCGACCAGGGAGAACTCGAAGTACGCACCTACCAGGCATTGCGCCGCTTTCAGTCGCCGCCGCCGTTGCAATCCGAAGATCGGGCCGAACTCGGCCCTTACCGGCTGGACCGGCGTACCGGCACGGTGCTGGTGGACGAACGCGAAATCCGCCTGACGGTGCGCGAGTTCGCCATCGCCTGGCTGCTGTTCTCGCGCGCGGGTGAATACGTGAGCCGCCGGCAGATTGCCGGTGCGATCTGGAGCAGTACGGAAGATATCGTCGGACGCACGCTCGAACAGCACATCTACAAACTGCGCAAGAAGCTGGGGCTGAACGGCGCGTCAGGCGTTCAGCTACGCACGATGTATGCACACGGATATCGCGTCGAGTTGTGCGACGGCAAGCAGGATGCCGATGCCATCATGCCGGTGATCAGCGAGGCCGAGCGGGCCGTCGATGCGATCGAGGCGATCACAGAAGTCGTCGATATCGCTCGCGACGAAGGGAACAGACAAGGCATCCGGCAAACCGCGCGCGTTTCCCGAACGCTCGATGTCCACGAAAAAGACAGTGAAGCCGCTCGCAGCGCGCAACCGTGGGCTCAGTATGCCGCCATGTGGCACAGCGGCACCGCGCATATCGTGAACCCGGTTGCGGGCATCGGCACGCGCGGTGCCGAATCGTCGGTAAACGAGGCTTCGTCGGCCTTGACGTCGTTCCCGATTCCCGCCGCGCTGCTGGGCAGCAACGGGCGGCGGCGCTAATGCACGGGCAAAGGGACGCACACCACCGCTGAGGAAAGCGGGTGTGTCAATCGCAAGTGGGGGGCACTTACGACGTCGAACTTGACGCCGCACGTGCCCCCGCGTTCAGCAGCGGCCTTCCGATTACAGATCCAGCACTCGCGGCGACAACAGAAAGACGCGTTCCATATGCGAGCGCTCATCGTTGTTGTAGCGGAACAGTGCGCCGATCAGCGGAATCTTCGATAAGCCCGGCACGCCGGTCACGCCGTTCGAGTTGTTGTCCACGCTATACCCGGCGATCAACAGGCTCTCCCCCTGGCCGACAAAGGCCTGCGTATTGATCTCGCTGCTGGTGATGACCGGAATGTTGTCGACCTGCTGGCCGGTGAGCTGACCGTCTTCGATATGCACTTCGAGCTTGATGCGCATCTGGCCGTCCTCCTGCACGACCATCGGCAGCACACGCAGCGAGACGCCGGTCGACACGCTGTACAGATCCGCCGACGTATAACCGGACACACGCACGAAGAACTTGGTCTTGTTGTCCATCACGGCTTCGACGTTGTCGAGCGTGGCGACCTTCGGCGACGCATCGATCTTTGCCTTCGAGGTGGTCTGCAACGCGTTGACGCGCGCCATCAGATAACGCCCCGCATCGCCGAGCACGGCGGTAATCGAGGCGCCGACCGGTGTCGCTGAGACCACCGTGGTGCCGTCGGCGAGTGTCGTGGTGCCGAAGTTCGGGTTGATCGAGCCGTTCGCGTAGCTGTTCTGCTGATACGTTCCGGTACCGGTCTGGAAATCGAGATGACTGTTATGCGCGCGCCAGTCCACGCCGATTTGCGCGAGCACGTCGTCGTCGATTTCTATGATGTGCGCTTCGATCTCGATCAGCTTGGGCCGCGTGTCGAGTTGATCGATCAGCGAAGCGTACTGGTCGATGCGCTGCGGCGTATCGCGGATCAGCACCGAGTTGGTGGTCGGATCGGGCTGCATGATCGGCAAGGTCAGATCGCCGCCGCTCGGCGGGCTCGTCTGCGAAGCGCCAGGCGCATTCGCGTAGCCGACATTGCCGGTGCTGCCG
This sequence comes from Paraburkholderia sp. RL17-383-BIF-A, assembly GCF_046028015.1. NCBI lineage: Bacteria > Pseudomonadati > Pseudomonadota > Betaproteobacteria > Burkholderiales > Burkholderiaceae > Paraburkholderia > Paraburkholderia sp. RL17-383-BIF-A. Next base: position 6,908 of record NZ_JARESR010000047.1, read on the forward strand.
TAGTTGGACGGCTGCGCATTACCGACCAGCCCGCCGAGCGCCCCACCCTGGCCGTCGGCCATATTGGGCGGCAACGGCGGGTTCAGCTGGCCGCCGCCGCTATTGCCTCCGCCCACGTCGTTCATGGCCGGCACGCGCTGCATGTTCGGCGCTACCGAGGTCTGCGACTGACCGCCGCCCTTCTCCTGCCTGGCGTGATACATGTTCGACAGCACGGTGGCCACACCCGGCACGGTGATCGTGTTGCCGTCGATCTGCACCTTGTGATCGGCGGCCCATGCGTGCTTGAGCTTGAACACGCGAATCACCGAGCCGCTGCGGCGGCTCGCATTGTCGTCGAGGCGTTTTGCGATCTCGCTCACCATCTGCACATACTGCGGCGGACCGTTGACGATCGCCGTGCCCGCGCTCTCGTCGTAGACGACCGGGAAGCGCGCGTCGTCGACACTCATGGTATGCAACGCTGCTCGTAGATCGGAAGCGGATGCGTGATCGAGCTTGATCACCTGGTGGGTGACGTCGTTGGCGCTGCTGATCGACAGCACGCTGCCGTCATAGAACCAGACGAAACCGAACGTCGACGCCAGCGTGTCGAGAAAGCGCTGCGGCGACATGTCGAAGCGACCCGTCACCGCGCCCTGAACATTGCCCGCGATCGACGCGGCCACGCCCTGGCTCGCGGTGAAATCGCGCAGCACGTCTTTGAGATCCTTGCCTTCGACGGCGATATGCACCGTCGTACCGCGCCACCGCACGGGCGCCGCACTGGCGGGTTGCAGCGTGCTCAACGTGAGGGACGCCGCGAGCCACGCGGCGCAGAACAGCGTCTTCGATTTCATGGAGTCGACTGTGTGAGGGTGATGGAAAAAGCCGCGAGCGCCGCAGCGCAACCGGAGCAGCAACCCGAGCAGCAACCGGAGCAGCAACCGGAGCAGCAACCCGAGCAGCAACCCGAGCCGCAAGCGCGGCGGCGCTATCGCTCGAGCGTCTCGGACGGCGCTTCATGAAACTGCTTGCGATAACCGTTGACGAGCGTCGAGCGGTTTTGCACGCCCCATTTACTCGCGGCGCCCAACACGCCGCGATCGCTCGAATACGACCGGTCGGTGAGTTCCGCGCGAATCCGCTCCATGCGTTGACGCCGGATCAGTTCGGTCGGCGACAGGCCGAGGAAATTCTTGAACGCGCTTTGCAACGCGCGCTCGGTCACGCCGATCTCGGCCGCTACTTCCCGAACCGACAGATCACGCCGGTCGAGGTTGTCGAGCACGTAGCTGTACGCGCGGCGATACTTGGCCGGCAGACGCGCGCCGACATCGTCGAGCTGGGGCGAGGCCTTCGCGCCGCGCTGCAGGAACGGCGCGCGCGTTTGCGAATCTTCGCGCAGGCATTGCATGGCCACGAGCGCATAGCGGCTATAGAGTTGCAGCGACTCCTGCGCGCGGCCTTCGGCCTGGCGCGTTTTGGCGCTGCAGTAGAGATATTCGAGCTGACGGTGGCCGGTGGTGCCGTTGCGGCCGATCTGATGCAGCGGTTCGAGAATCGAGCAGGCCAGATGAGGCGCCGCGCCCGCCAGCGTCGCCAGCGCGATTTCAAGGCGCAGCGTGCGCTGATAGTCGCCGATTCCCTGCTCGCGCGACCAGTGCAGATGCTGCTGCAATGCGCCGATCGCGTCACGATCCGCGCAGGCGGCCAGACGCAGTTGCTGCAGGTAGTCGATGCGCGCGCGCAGCAGCGGCGAGCGCACGCCGAACACCGCGCGCGCGAGACTGTCCACGCTTGCATCGGCGCCCCGGCCCGGCCGCGGCACGCGTTCGCTCGACAGGCCCGATTGCCAGTAGACATGATCGCGCAACGCCGTCGCGTTGCGCACTTCCATCTGCACGGCGAGGTCGAAGCGCAGCGTGCCGAGCAACGCGTGCCAATGACCCGCTGCATCGTCGAGATCGCGCTCCACCCGTTCGACGAGATCGTCGATGGCGTCGGCGGCTTCACTCGTGCGTCCCAGTTCGTAGAGCACGCAGACAATGCCGAAGTGCGCTTCCACGGCGCGCGCCGGTTCGATGCCGGGCTCATCGGCCACACGTGAAAAGCACGCCAGCGCAGTGCCGAGACGATGCCGGAAAAACGCCTGCCAGGCGGCGTTGCGGCACGACGCGGTACGAATGGCATGCTTGGACGAGCGACTCAGCTTTTGCGAACGACGGTAGTTCTCCTCGGCCTCGACTTCGATGCCGAGCATCAGTTGCATGTCGGCGTGCAGTTGCAGCGCATGCGGGGCGAATTCGGCGTGACCCGCTTCGTCGGCCCAGCGACTCGCGAGCTGACTCGCGGCGTTCAGCTTGCCGTCGAGCAACGTCTCGAGAAAACGGCTGGACAATGCCGGGTGAGCAGACGGTGCGGGCGTCGCGAGCGCGGATACCACGGGGAAGTAAAGCATCGAGAACATGGACGACTCCTCTGAGTGCGGGAACGCGTCGCAGGCGACATGCGCGATGCGTCGAGTGGAGTCAATGTAGCGAGCCGCCTGAAGCGAAGTTTCAATTAATCTGATATTTGCGGCGCATTTGAGAAGGTTTGAGTTTTGCATCGATGCGGCCGCGCAGCCGCGTTTCGCCACGCATTCTCAACGCAAGCTCAAGGCTTGCCTGACGGCGTCGCAAGGTTCGGCGTGCTCGATGCATTCGGTGCGTTCGATGCGTTCGGTGTCGCCGAAGCGGCCGGCGTTTTCGTCATTTCGTTCAGTACGCGAAACTGCGCTTCGAGACCGCGCAAGGTCACCTGATCGCGCACCTGGTCGACAAAGATGCCGACGAATAGCGCCAGCATCAACACCGTCACCGCGCCCTTGACCGGCTGACTGAGTGTCATCAGATCGAGCTTCGAGGCGGACTTCGCGGCAAAGCCGAAGGCGAAATCGACCAGCAGCAGAATGAACATCATCGGCGCGGCGAGCTTGGCAATGGTTTGCATCAGCGTGTCGGTCTGCGTGAGCACGAACGATTCGAGTATGTTCGACACATTCGGCCCCGCCGACACGATCGGCCACCAGTGATACGACTCGTACAGCGTGCCGAGCAGGAAGGTCATGCCGCCGAGCGCCCAGAACGCAACGGAGGCGATCTGTCCGAGCAGCGTGGCGGTCGGCGTCGATTGCTCCTGACGGGTGGGATTGGTGATCTGCACGTTGTTATAGCCGGTCAGGTCGTCGATATAGGTGCCCGCGCCCTCCGCGACCCAGAACACGACCGAGGCCGCAAAGCCGATCACGAGTCCGATCAGCGCTTCACGCAACCCCACTTCCAGCAGCATGACGCCGTGCAGCGATTGCATGAACGCGACGGGCTGACCGTAGGCCACATAGGCGCTGAACAGCACCACCACGGCATTGCGCACCACGCCTTGCAGCAAACCGTCCGCGGTCGGCGGGAAGACGAACATCACGATGAACAGGCGCAGCGAGCACACGCCAATCAACGTGATGTAGCCGACGAGCAGCGTGCCGAGTTGCGGCAGCGCGGAAAAGATGTCGTTCATGGGTGCGCTCCGCGCGCCTGAAAACGTCGCGCCAGCGCGGTTTCTTCAGCCTCCTCGTCGCTCGCGTCGCTGGCGGCATTGTCCTGAACGCGGCGAATGTCGCGAATCCGCTCGCCGCATAAATCGATGCGGCCTTGATTCAGCGCGATGTCGCGTTGCGTCTGCGCGATCGCGGCGCTATTGCTCTTTACCGCGGCTTCGGCCTGCGCGAGTTCCGTTTCGAGTAGGCGCAACCGGTCGCTCACCACGCCGATATACAAACGGCAGTTGTTCAGATCGTCGAGCGAGAACGGCTCGCTGCCCGTCATCATGCCGTCCATGCGATGCTGGTAGAACTGCAGCACGCCGGCCTCGTGCGCGTGTCGCTCGGCCTTGGCATCACGCGCGGCTTCGAGTTGAAGTTGCACATTGCGCTGCGCCGCGAGCGTCGCGCGCAAGGTTTCGTCCAGACGCCGGCGCCGCGTGCACGATCGCTCGAGCGCGACGATGCGCCGCTGCTGCATGCCCATCGATCCTGCGGCCATCAGCCGAGCCCGCTCAATTCGTACAGCAGCGCTTCGGTATCGCCCGGCGTGGCGTAGTCGCCGGTGCGCTGCGACAGAAACGCCCTGATCGCATCGGCCTTGCCGATGGCTTCGTCGGCGAGCGGATTGGAGCCGGGCTGATACTCGCCGATCTGCAACAGCATCTCCACCTCGCGATGCTTCGCCATCAGTTCGCGAATCCGTGCCGCAGCCTGCACGTAGGCGTCCGGCACGACCTGCGGCATGACGCGCGACAAACTGCCGAGCACGTCGATCGCGGGGTACTGGTTCTTCGCCGCGATCTCGCGCGACAGAATCATGTGGCCGTCGAGAATGCCGCGCACTTCTTCGGCGATCGGGTCGCTGCCGCTGTCGTCTTCGGCGAGCACCGTGTAGAGCGCGGTGATCGAGCCGGTCTCGCCCATCCCCGCGCGTTCCAGCAAGCGCGGCAATTCGGCGAAGATGGACGGCGGGAAGCCGCGTCTTGCGGGCGGCTCGCCGGCCGCAAGACCGATCTCGCGGCCGGCGCGCGCGAAGCGCGTCAGCGAATCCATCATCAGCAGCACGCGCTGACCGCGGTCACGAAAGTACTCGGCAATCGCGGTCGCGACGTAGGCCGCCTTGGCGCGCTCCATCGACGAACGATCCGAGGTCGCGCATACCACGACCGAGCGCGCCATGCCCTCGGGTCCGAGAATCAGCTCGACGAACTCGCGCACTTCGCGACCGCGCTCGCCGATCAGCGCGATCACGTTGACGTCGCACGAAGCGCCGCGCGCGAACATGCCGAGCAAGGTGCTCTTGCCGACGCCGGCCGGCGCGAAAATGCCCATACGCTGGCCCTCGGCGAGCGTCATCATCGCGTCGACGGCGCGCACGCCGGTCGGCAACGGCGCCTCGATCATGCGGCGGCTCATCGGATCGGGGGGCGCCGCGAAAATCGGCCGCAGCGTGTCGGAATGAATCGGCGGGCCGCCATCCACGGGTTCGCCGAGACTGTCGATCACGCGGCCGAGCAACATGTCGCCGACTTTCACGGCGAGCGAGCGGCCGAGACCGATTACCTGAGTCGAGCGCGAAATGTTTTCGAGGCGCGAGAACGGCGAGAGCAGCGCGACCTCGCGTGTGAAGCCGATCACCTCGGCATGCTGAAGCAACGTGCCGTTCGGCGCGCGCAATTCGCACAACTCGCCGAGCGACAGATCGAGACCGGCCACCTTGATCAGCGTGCCGATCACTTCCAGTACTTTACCGGTGCGCGTCACGCCCGGAACAGCAAGAATCTCGCGTTCGATCTCGTCGGTAAGCCGGTCGAAATCGATCGTCCGGGTGAACCACGGCGTGCTCATGCCGCTTCCCCGTCAGCGCGACTGTCGTAGTCGTCGGCGTCGTTATCCGCATCGCCGCGCGCCCGCTCTTCGCCCTGCGCATCGGCTTCTTCGACCGAGCGTTTCAGCGCACGTGACACGGCGCTGCGCATGGCGCGCAATTGCGTATCGAGGCTCGCGTCGACGGTGCCGAAGTCGGACTCGCACACGCAACTGCCGGGCTCGAGCCGCTTGTCCGCCATCACCGAAAGCGGTATGGGCTGACCGAGATCGCGCCAGCGCGAGGCAAGCCGGTCGAAGGTGGCCTTGGCCTCGGCATAGTCGTCGGGGTGGACCGCGACACGCAGGTAGGTCGCGCCTTCCACGATGCGGTCGACGGTGGCGAGCGCGCGCTCGAACAATGCCTCGTGCCGCTCCACGCGCACGATCTGCTCGACCGCCGACGCGACGATCTGCGCCAGCCGCTCGCGCATGCGGATCTGCAACTGGCTCTGCGCGTCCGCGACGTCGGCGAGACGCTGCATCCAGTCGGCGAGCGCGCGGTCGCAGCCGTCGCGATAGCCCTGCTCGCTGGCGGTGTCGTATTCGCGTTGCGCCTGTTCGGCGATGGCTGCGGCCCGCGCATGCCCCGCGTCGACGATGCTCGCCGCCTCCTCGCGCGCGCTCGCAAGCAGCGCATCGCGATCGGCGGCGAGCGCCGCATACGCCGCATCGATCGAGACCAGTTCGCCGAAGGTCGCGCGGGGAATTACATCGGCGGCCGCGCCGACCCGGGCTGACGAACCACAGACGTCGATATCGCCCAAGGCGGAGCGCGCGTGCTTCAACCAAATAGCCATGCAAACTCCGGTAGCAGATCGGATAGACGCGCGAATAACCTGGCGGAACCGGGCGCGTCGAGCTCGTCGGGCACGCACGCGAGCCATGCCGGCGTGAGCAGCGCGCGCGGCAACGCGAGCCTCAGCAAGGGAAACGCCACACGCATGCTGTCGTTCGCACTGCCTGCACCGTTTGCTGCGTTGACCCGGCCCAGGTCACGCAGGAGCAACGCACAGCCTTCCGCCGCCAGCGTGCCGGCATCAAGTGCTGTCAACGGCGGCATCGCCGCCCGCGCGGCCAATCGTGCGATATCGGGCGCATCGGCGAGATGGGCGTCCTGAGTGAGGCGGTCGATGCCCACACCCGTCCATTCCGAGAGTTGCGATCGCGTGCGCTTGTCGATCAAACGGCGCACCTCGGCGCGCCGGAACGACAATGCGCGCATGCGCAGAACCTGGAGCGAGCGACCGGCCGGCAGCACGTCGAGCAGCACCGCATTGGGCTGAGCCGTGCCCGCAGGCGAGGGCTTCAGCGCGGCATGGGTCAGCGAGGCGAACGCAGGCGGCCTGACGCCGGCGGCATCGGCAAGGGCATGGGAACAGGCTTCGACGGCGGCTGCGCCGGCACGCTCGAGCGCGCCCTGCCAGTGTTGCAACTGCACCGCATTGGCGCCGAGCAAGGCGGCGCTCCAGGACGGATCGGCCCAGCGCGCCACGCTCGCAAGGTTGCGGCGATAGCAGTCGAGCGCCGCGGCCACCCGCATGAAAGGCAAATCGGTCGGGGCGTTCATCGCAGCCGCTTCGCCGGATCAGTTCGCGGGGCGCAGACGGCGCAAACGCGCGAGCAATCCAGCCATGCGGCCGCTCGCGGACTCGCCCGTTGCAGTGCCGTCCATTGCACCGCCCGACTTGCCGCCCGGCCGCCCCGCCAGTACGCCACGGCGCGCGAGCACCAGCAGCGCGGTCGCGACGAGCACGACCACGCCGGCCAACACACCCATCAGCCACGCCGGCATGCCATTGCTCTGCGGCAACTGCGAGTATTCGACCGGGTCCGCCGCGACCGCCGTCACGCTGACCTGATCGTAGGTGAGCCCTTCCACGCTATGCATGACGAGCGTCTTGATCTGCGGCACCAGCGCGCCAATGTCCGAGTCACGCCGATATTTGATGAACACCGCCGCCGACGAAGGCTTGATGGTCTGCGCCAGCGGGTCGTTGTTCGGCAACACGATCTGCACGCGTGCGACCAGCACGCCGTCGATCTTCGACAAGGTCGACGACAACTCCTGCGAGGTGCCGTAGATAAAGCGCACGCGCTCCTCGGTCGGCGTCGACACCAGACCGTCTTTCTTGAACAGCGCGCCGAGGTCGTCGAACTTGTTGTGCGGCAGACCGCGCGCGCGCAGCACTTCCATCGCACGCACCATCTGCGCGTCGTCGACGTCGAGCGACCAGGTCTTGCCCGCATCCGACGTATCTTTCGACGCATCCACGCCGCGCTCCAGCAGCGCGACCACCATCTCGTTGACGTCCTGCTCGGACAGGTTGCCGTACAGCTCTTTCTTGCAGCCGCTCAGCAGCACGCACAACGCGAGCACGCAGACGAACGGTGTGGCGCGGCGGCGAATCGGCAGGCGGTCGAACATGGTGGCGGCGTCTCGCATCGAGTGCTCAGGGTTCGCGCAGGCGCTGCGCCACCGGCGGGGTGGCGTGCGCAGGTGAGCTACTGGTTCTTCATCAGCGTTTCGATCGCCGACTTCGACGAATCCACCACGCCCATCTTCGCTTCCAGGTCGAGTTGCGTGCTGGCGAGTTCGAGCGTCATGCGGATCGTGCCCGCGCTCATCTCGTTCATGGTCATGGTCGGCGCCTCCTGGGCGAGTTGCAGCGCATCGTTGACGGTGTGCTGCAACTCGGCGTCCTGCGACGCCACCAGCTTCGAGGCGACCGCGGTGCCGTCCTGCTGCGGCGTGGCGGGCGCGCTCATCGGCGCCTTCTGCATCAGCGACTGGAACCTGTCGGCCAGCTCGGGCGTGGTCTGCGCGGCCGGCGCGGCGCCCGCGCCTTGCGACATCTGCTCGAGCGAGGCCTGCAAGGCGGTCGTGGTGGCATTGACAGTCATGTGCGGCTCCGGAAACAGGTGGAAAAACCAGTCGCGGCCTGGCGGCGAAAATCAGGCGCGCAGGAAGGACTGGTGCGCGTAATCGGCAGTGACCGGCGCGGGCGAGACCGGCGCGGACTGAGCGGCCGGCTGGATTTCGGACTCGACATGCCCGGCCGTTTGCGCGTCGAACTCCGCCAGCGCCTCCACGGATTTCGGCGTGACGAACTGGCCGCCGGCGCGCTTCACCTTCATTGCGTTGAGCAGGTCTTCGCGCGCTTCGAGCGCGCGAACCAGCGATTGCGTGTCGCGTGTCGGATTGTTTTCCATGGCTTCGCTCGCGCATTGCTTCCAGTCGGGGTCGCCCTTTGCGGAGAGACAGAACGCGAGCAGCGCCTTGGCGTAGCCGAAGCGCGGCGCGTTCTCGCCGACCTGGCGCAGCACGTGGATAGCGTCGTCCCAGTGGCCGCGCACCATATGCAAAATGCCGTCGAGCGTGTCGATCTCGGCAACCCGCGGACGCAACACACGCAGCGCATCGAGCACGAGTTCGATGTCGTACGGGTCGGCCGACACCTTCGGGAAATTGCTGAGCAACGCGGTCGACACGGTTTCGATCAGGCCGCCGACGATATCGGGGCTGCAGTTCAGATATTCCGGCGTGCTGACGGTCATGGCGAGGGGCTCCTGACAGAAGCGTTGAGGTCGACCGGGCCGTTTGCAGCCGGTCGGAAGGGATGACGCAAACATAGCAACCGGCACGCGGCGGCAAGCCGCCGGATGCGAAGTGAGCGCATGCGATGCGAAGCCGGACGCCCGCTTCGTAATGCGCGCGCCCGCTTCGCTTCGACGGGCTCGCGCGAAGACAGCGGGCGCTATCGTCAGGCGGAATAAGCGGCGCCTGCCTCGCGCTCGATGCGTGAACCCGCCGCCTGCCCCGCCCGCCCACGCCCTTCTTCCCATTGCGCCCGAGCCGACATGAGCGACGAAAAGACCGAACAGCCAACCCAGAAAAAGCTGCGGGACGCGCGTAAGGACGGTCAGGTGTCCCGCAGCAGCGACTTGACCGATTCGATCTCGATGTCGGCGGTCGTGTTGTTGCTGATGGCCGGCGCGAGCCACTTCAGCGATGCGATGCGCGAAGCGGTGCTGATCGCCACGGGCTTCGTGAACGGCGATCATTCTCTGACCAATCTGCAGACGCAGTTCTACAGGATCGGCGGCCTCGCGCTGTCGGCGATCGTGCCGTGCATCTGCATTGCGGCGCTCGCCGCGATCGCCGGTTCGATCGGCCAGGTCGGCATGCAGATCGCCACCAAACCGATCACGCCCGATCCGAAGGCCGTCAGCCCGATGGCGGGCCTCAAGCGGATTTTCTCGGTTCGCACGCTGATCGAGTGCGCGAAGATGATCGTCAAGGCGGTGATCGTGTTCTGCGTGATGTGGCAAACCATCAAGTGGCTTTTTCCACTGATCGTCGGCTCGCTGTATCAGCCCCTGCCGGAACTCGCGCGCATGTTCTGGGACCTGCTGATCAAGCTCTTCATGGTTGCCGCGGCCGTATTCGTGCTGGTCGGCGCCGCCGACGTCAAGCTGCAAAGCTTCATGTTCCTCAAGAAGATGAAGATGTCGAAAGACGAGGTCAAACGCGAGCACAAGAATCAGGAAGGCGATCCGCGCATCAAGGGCGAACGGCGGCGCCTCGCGCGCGAAATGCTGAATGCGCCGCCGCAATCGAAAGTCGGCATGGCCAACATGATGGTGGTCAATCCCACTCACTATTCGGTGGCCGTGCGCTACGCGCCCGACGAACATCCGCTGCCGCGCGTGATCGCCAAAGGCATGGACGAGCACGCCGCCGAGTTGCGCCGTGCGGCTCGCGACGCGGGCGTGCCGATCATCGGCAATCCGCCTGTTGCGCGGGCGCTGTACAAGGTCGGCGTCGATCAGCCGATTCCCGAAGAATTGTTCGAGACGGTCGCGGCGATTCTGCGCTGGGTCGATGCGATCGGCGCGCGCCGCGCGTCGGGCGAGCCGGCCGTTGACGCCGCAGCGCCTGCCGATCCCTCCGCAACGCACCTGCCCGGTCCGCCGCCCGCCCTCCACTGACGAGACCCACCATGCTGAAGACGCTGAAACTTCCTGCCGGCGGTGAAATCGGCATCGTGGCGCTGATCGTCGCGATCATTTCGCTGATGATCCTGCCCCTGCCGCCGACGCTGATCGACATTCTGCTCGGCGTGAATATCACGATCAGCGTGACCTTGCTGATGGTGACCATGTATGTGCCGGACGTGGTGTCGCTCTCGGCATTTCCTTCGCTGCTGCTGTTCACCACGCTGTACCGGCTGTCGCTGAACATCGCGTCGACCAAGTCGATTCTGTTGCATGCGGAGGCCGGCCATATCATCGAGAGCTTCGGCGAACTGGTGGTGGGCGGCAATCTGGTGGTCGGGCTGGTGGTGTTCGTCATCATCACCACGGTGCAATTCATCGTGATCGCGAAGGGTTCGGAGCGGGTCGCCGAAGTCGGCGCGCGCTTCACGCTCGACGCGCTGCCGGGCAAGCAGATGAGTATCGACGCCGACCTGCGCGCCAATCTGCTGACCGCGGAAGAAGCGCGCCGCAAACGCGCGACGCTCGCCGTCGAAAGCCAGCTGCACGGCGGCATGGACGGGGCGATGAAGTTCGTCAAAGGCGATGCGATCGCCGGATTGATCATCACGATGATCAATATCGTCGCGGGGATCGCGGTAGGTGTGGCCTATCACAACATGAGCGCGGGCGAAGCGGCGAATCGCTTTTCGATTCTCTCGGTCGGCGATGCGATGGTGTCGCAGATTCCATCACTGTTGTTGTCGGTGGCGGCCGGCGTGATGATCACGCGCGTCGCGGATGAACGGCAGCTCAAGCCCGGCTCGCTCGGCGACGAGATCGGCCGCCAGCTCGGTTCCAGTTCGCGCGCGCTGTATTTCGCAGCCGTACTGCTGCTGGGCTTTGCCGCGGTGCCCGGCTTTCCCGCTGCGCTCTTCCTGCTGCTCGCCGGCACACTCGCCTTCACCGCATGGCGCCTGAACGCAAAGAAGCCGCAGCAGCAGAACCACGAACGCGAATCGCTGCACGCCATGCAACGCTCGGGTTCGAAGATCGACGTGCCCGCGATTCTCGCGCGCGCACCGCAGTTCACCTGCCCGCTCGGCGTTCGCATCGCGCCGGACCTGGTCGCCCGGCTGACCATGCCGGCACTCGACAAGTCGTTCGAAACCGAACGCGCGCGCTTGCAGGAAGAACTCGGCCTGCCGTTTCCAGGCATCACCATGTGGACCTATGCCGCGCTGCCGCCCTCCACCTGCCAGATCCTCGTGCACGATGTGCCGCAACTCACGCTCGAACTCCCCGCCGGCAAAGTGATGTTGCCCGAAGCCGGCCTGCTCGCGCATTCGGCCGCACCCGTCACGCTCACGAGCGAAGAAAGCCGGGCCATGGACGCGCTCATCGCTCAAAGCGAACCGGGACCGCCGCTCGACACGAGCGGCACGCCGACGCGCTGGCTCGAAGAGCGCGCGGTGCCGCCCAAAACACCGGTATGGCGCGCGGAACAGGCCCTCGCGCATGCGTCGGTGGCGCTGATGCGGCGCCACGCGCCGCTCTTTCTCGGCATTCAGGAAGTGCAGTGGATTCTCGATCAGCTGGCGGGCGACTATCCGGGCCTCGTTGCCGAAGTGCAGAAGGTGCTGCCGCCGCAACGGATCGCCGACGTGCTGCGCCGCCTGCTCGAAGAGCAGATCTCGATCCGCAATGTCCGCACGATCATGGAGAGTCTGATCGCGTGGGGACCGAAAGAGAAGGACATGCTGATGCTCACAGAATACGTGCGCGGCGATCTCTCGCGTTTTCTCGCGCATCGTGCCGCGAGCGGCGCGCGAACCTTGTCGGCGGTGCTGTTCGACATGCCGGTGGAGCAGCATATCCGTCAGTCGATCAAGCAGACGCCGACCGGCAATTTCCTCGCCTTGCCGCCCGACGAAGCCACCTTGCTGATCGACAAGATCCAGTCCTTCGTCGGCGCCGCGCCGCGCGAAGGGGTGGCGCTGGTGACGTCGATGGATATTCGCCGTTACGTGCGGCGCATGATCGAGGCGCGGCTCGGCTGGCTCGCGGTGTATTCGTATCAGGAACTCGGCGAGCACGTCGAATTGCAGCCGCTCGGCCGCGTGTCGATCTGAGGCCGTCGCCATGACGCATATCGTTTCGCGCCACGTGCGCGTGATTCCCGGCGAGGTGGACAGTGAAACGCCCGATGAAACCGACGCATCCATGGGCTCGCGTCGGCCGGGTGGACGGGGTTTCGACTATGCGTCGCTGCTCGGACGGCGGCGTGCATTGCAGCGGCTCACCGGCAAGGCGAATACCGATGCGCATGCAGGCTCGCAAGGCGGTGACGACGACGCCCTCGAAGTCGGCGCGCAGGCGACTGCTCCGCCCGCACCGCGCCCGTTCGCGCACAGCGGCGGCGATGCGGCCGCGGACGCTTCCGCGAACGTCGCCTGCGGCGCTCACGCGGATTCTTCAGGCGCGGCTGGCATGCCCTCGCCCGAGCGTCTGGCGATCGGCGCGCGCGTCACCGATGCCGCGGCGCCGGTCGTGACCGCCGTCTACCGGCAGCAGCAGCGCTTCGTGCAACTGCTCGGCTCGCTTGCGCGGGAGATCGGCGCGTTCTGCGGCGATCCTTCGATTGCCGAAGCCGGCAACTGGGAAGTGCAGTTGCCGCTCGATCAGACACTGCTGCCGCAGACCACGCTGTATCTGACGCTTTCGCGTTTCAGTCTGCAGCTTCGGTTCGACACGCCGGATACGGCGACGAGGCAACTACTCTTGGAACACAGCGCACTGCTCGAACGAGAACTCGACACGTTGCTGCGCGCGTGGGGTGAAGCCCGCGAAATCGAACTCACGGTCTGGTGACAGATTCCCTACGCATGGCCTATCCGCTCGACGAGCCGACAACCGAAGACGAAGCCGCGACCGATCCGCATGCCGCGCGTGTGCGGGAAGCGGACATGGCACGTATTGCGGGTGACGTGGGGGTTACCGGAGCGCCGGTTGCATCGGTTGCATCGGTCGCTTTTGTGGCGCCGGTCGCTTCGATCGCACCCATCGCATCTGTCGCGCCAGTCGCGCCAATCGCGCCGCTGCGTTTGCCTGCGGTCACGCCCGCCGCCGCTCGCGTGACACGCACGCTTTGCGATGCGCGCGTCACAGGATATCTGCATGCGGCGCTCGGCGTCACCGAATGGCAAGCGGCCTTGGTCGATACACACAGCGTCGATGCGGCTTATGCGGACCCCGGCGTCATCGAACTGACGTTCGCGCCTCAGAACGCCATATCCGCCGTCGCCGTGCGCGTGGCCCTCGACCTGCACGCCTATCCGGCGCTCGCCATCGCCGCGTGGCCGGACAGCGACGCACATGCAGAGAAGCCGCCCACCGACGTCGCGTTGCGCCACGCGGTCGCCGGCGTCGTGCTGGAACCGCTGTTCGAGCGATTGATCCGCGTGGGCTTCAGGGATCCACGCGTCATAGCGGTTCGCCGTGGCCACCTGAGCGACGCGATTTCGACGCGCAGGCCAACGGGCGAGGCTTCGGACGTTTCGCCTGTCGTGGCGCTTTCATTCGCACTCGATGAACGCCGCCATCGGATCGCGCTCAGCGCCGATCCCGCGTGCTACGACCTGCTCGACCGGCTATTGCGTGCCGAACCCACTGCTTTGGCGCCATCCGCCGTGGTGCCCGCCGCGGATGTTTCGGGCGCGTCATGCACATCGGTCGAAACCTCCGCATCCTTCGCTCAGGCAACCCGAACCGCCTTCGACCTCGCCGTCCCCGGCTGCCTGATTCTCGGGCTCAAGCGCTTGCCCGTCGACACGCTGAACGCGCTGGAACCGGGCGACGTGCTGCTGCGCGCCACCTTCCCTTCGCTCGATGCAACGCTGCTCGATGCCTCGAACGACTTATCTGCTTCCCATGCGCGGCCTCGTGCCGTCGCCGCGTGGGGAACCCCTGGGCTCACCCGTTTGTGTGCCGCTGTGGAAATCGACGGGCCGTCGCTCGTCATCGTCAAGGAGCCGAACATGTCAGAAGAGCTGGACCCGGCGAGCGCCGACGCCGGGCTCGCCATCGACGACCCCGCCGATCCCATTCGGATCGGCGAACTCGAACTGCCGGTGCAGTTCGAGATCGACACGGTGGCGCTACCGCTCGCCCAATTGTCGACGCTCGGCCCCGGCTATGTGCTCGAGCTGCCCGTGCCCGTGGCGGACGCCCAGTTGCGGCTCGTCGCGCACGGACAGACCATCGGCTATGGCGAGCTGGTGACGGTCGGCGAGCATCTCGGTATCCGCATCATTCGCATGGCGCACAGGCATGGTCCAATTCAGTGATATCACCGGGCTGCTGCTGGTCGTCGTCGCGATCAGCCTGCTGCCCTTCGTTGCCATGGTCGTCACGTCTTACGCGAAGATCGTCGTGGTGCTGGGGCTGCTGCGCAATGCGCTCGGCGTGCAGCAAGTGCCGCCGAACATGGTGCTCAACGGCATTGCGATCCTGGTCTCCATCTACGTGATGGCACCGATAGGCATGCTCGCCGAAAAATCGCTCGAAGGCCAGCAGCTCGCGGCGCAGCCTTCGCAGGCGCTGATCCAGGCGTTCGGCGCGGCACGCGAGCCGTTCCGCGCGTTCCTCGTCAAGCACACGAACGAGCGCGAAAAACGCTTCTTCCTGCGCTCCGCTTCCGTAGTGTGGCCGAAGGACGAAGCCGCGCAGATCAAGGAAGACGATCTGATCGTGCTCGCGCCCGCCTTCACGCTGACGGAAATGACCGACGCGTTCAAGATCGGCTTTCTGTTGTACATCGCGTTTATCGTCATCGATCTGATCATTGCCAACGTGCTGCTCGCGATGGGCCTCAATCAGGTCACGCCAACCAACGTCGCGATTCCATTCAAGCTGCTGCTGTTCGTCGTGATGGACGGCTGGTCGACGTTGATCCACGGTCTCGTGATGTCCTACAGGTAGCGCAGTTTCCGAAGTCACGCATCAGGACAATCAGCCGGAAAACCCGTAGGAAAACTCACATGGAAATCGATTCGCTGATCCGGTTCACCACCGAGGGCATGCTGCTGTGCCTGACCGTTTCGCTGCCGGCGGTGATCGTCGCGGCGGTGGTCGGGCTAGGCGTGTCGTTCCTGCAGGCGATCACGTCGATGCAGGACCAGACGCTGTCGCACGCGGTCAAGCTGATCGCGGTGACGGTGGCGATCGTGGTCGCCGCACCGCTGTCGTGCGCGGCGATTCTGCATTTCGCCAACGAAATGATGCAGGCGGCCGTGCCGCTGTAAAGCGGCGCACAGCCTGACCCACCCGCGAGGCGATCGACATGAGCCGCATCTCTCATCAAGGCAGCGAGACGGCCGCGGCCCAGGCGCAGCACGTCGCCCAGGCGCAGCAGAAAGCCGCCAACGCGCAAGGTGCGCGCAACGGTGCGCAGTTCGCGGCGCTCTATCGCGGCACCACCAATTTCACTTATGGCAGCGACGCCCAGCGTGGTCCGTCGGTGAGCTCGGTCCGCGCAAAGAGAATGGCGGATCAGCTGGCGCGCAAGCGGCGCGCCGCGAAGAAACAGCGCGGCAACAGCGCCGCGCTCGACGACGACGGCCCGGACGACGCCGAAGCGCATCATGCCGAGGGCCAGAAGGTCAACCGCGACGGCGGCGGGCGTGGCGGCGGCGGAAATCATTCACAAGGCGATCACGGCGACGAGCATGATGCCGGCGCGGCGCCCGCGATCAAGGCGCGCGGCGACCGCGGCGCAGTGCCGCCTCCGCCGCCCGGCCGGCTCGACGCGATCGCTGCGCAGTACGCGCAGCCGGGCCAGGAAATAGCGCGCGCCGCGGCGGTGCGCGACGCGTGGCGCACCGATATGTTGAACCTGCGCGAGCAGTTGGCCGGCAATCCACAGATACCGCTAGACGCGTGCGTGCTGGAACAGGCGATCGACCTGCTTGGCGTGCAGCAGAAAATCGGCAGCATTGCGGCGTCACAACCGGGGGCCGGGTGCGGTGTGGCCGCGTTGCGTGAGCGCGCCGGCGGCCCGGTATCCGGGGGTGCTCGCCAGAGTGTTACCCAACTGCCGCCGCCGGAACGGGTGCAGCGTTTCAACCTGCTGTTTCCGTTGTTATGGCTGCATGCCGACAAACCGTCCAATGCGCCGCAACTCGCCCGCTCGATCGACACGTTGTGCGCGCTGCGGGGTGGCGCGCTCGGCCGGTCGGCGGGGCCGGGGGCGGCGCAAACGCCTGGAACCTCCCCGGGTGCGCTCGATTCCGGCACGGCGCAGCCGGCCGCGGCAACAAGCGGCCATGCGGCAGCACCCGGCGCGGCGCAGCCGTATCCAATCTCGACCTCGACCTCGCCATCGTCACCACCCGGCGCGCGCCGCGCCTTTCCCGGCGGCAGCCGTTAGGCGGTTTGCCGCGCGGCTTCGCATCCCATGCGGCGCCTTCGCATCCGCTGCGGGACATGCCATGACGGGCAGCTACATTAAGGTCGATCGGGCCGCTCGCGCCGTGCGCCGCGCGCGCCCCGGCGGTCCACCCACCCACCTTGTGCGAGCACGATGAAACTGCTGCGGATACTGACGGGCGTTCACGCGGGAGCGCATTTGCAGCTCACGCCGGGCACGCACCGTGTCGGCGCCGACGACGACGCCGACATCCGCCTCACCGACTGGCGGGGCGCGGATGCGCTGCTGCACGTCGACGCGAGCGGCGTGGTCAGCGCGCAACGCGTGGCATTGGCGCAGGCGCCGGGCACGGCGGACGCGCAGCCGGCCGGCGCCGAAGAAGTGGTGCTGCTGGTGGACTTCGTGCCGATGCAATTCGACGACATGATCCTGTGCGTCGGGGCGGACGATGCCGTGTGGCCGTCCGATCTCGATCTGCTGTCGATGCTGCTGACCCGCCCCGCCGAAGCGCGCTTCGCGGCCGAGCGCAAAAAACGCCGCCGTTATGTGGGCGCCGTGGTGGCGTGCTTCGTGCTCGGCATCGTGATCATCGCCGGTTCGCTGCTGACCACCACGCAGATGAGCCGCGCCGCCCTGCCGCGCAATGCCGACGACCGCGCGCAGCGCGTCAGCGAGGCATTGGCCGCGGCCCATGTGAGCGGTTTGCAGGCGCACGCGGTCGGCAGCACCGTCGTGGTGACCGGCATGGTGACGAGCCCCGCGGACGACGACGCCGTACGCAACCTGCTCGCGCGCATTTCGACGACGGGCATCTCACGCAATTACGACGTCGCGCAGAACGACGCACGCAGCATCGAGGATTCGCTCGGCGTTGCCGGCGCTCACGTTCGCTATCTCGGCGACGGCAACTTCGCGGTGACCGGCGCCGTCAGCAGCCGGGCCGATCTCGACGCCGCGCTGGCGCGCGTGCGCGCGGATCTCGACGCAAACGTGAAGAACGTGGTGGTCGAGGCCGCCGAGAACGCTAACGTCGCCGCGGGCAATACGACCCCAGCGTCGTACTCCGAAATGATTTCCTCCGACGACGTCCGGTACGCGCAGACGCCGGACGGCGTCAAGCATATCTACGCGGTCGATCCGCCGGCATCGGAAAGCGATGCGGCGAACTCGGCGAACGCGGCTTCGGCTACGGGGGGCGCAAGCGGCGCGGCGCTTACCAATGGCAATGGCAACGGCAATACAGACGCGAACGGCAACCCGCAAGCCGCGCACGCGGCAGCCGCGGCGACCCCATCGCATCGGATCAGCCCGGCCAACCCCTCGGTCGTCGACAACGACACCGTCACCCGCAGCGCGGCCGGCGTCGTGCCGCTACCCGACCCCGCCACGCTGCCACCTGCGCAGCCGCGCGGTCCGTCCAGCTGATTCAACATCCGCACACCGCCCCGTTCAATCTGGAGATCGACATGTACGAGCAACTCGAAGCCCACGCCAGCGAATTCAACGACTTGCAGAAGACGCTCGCCGATCCGGACGGCGCGCCGAAGGTGGAAGCGATCCGTCAGGCGCTCGACGCAACCGCGCAGCGCATCAGCGAAATCCAGGGCGCAACCGACCTCGATCGCAACAATCTGGCGAAGCTCTACCGCGGCTTTCTCGCTGCGTCGCGGGTGATCGCGCGGCTGCAGGAAAAACAGGCCGGCGCGCACGCCTGATCAGGCGACGCGACCGCTCACCGCGAGTCTCGTGCGCATCTCGCACCGGGCTCCGCGGGCAACGCGCTTGCCGCGGCGGCCTGCTCTCACGAGCAACCGGCGCGGCGGCAGGTCTCGATACAGGCCACTCACTCTCTACCCATAGTCACTGGAGGTTTTTATGTCAGTAGGAAGCGCAGGCGGAATGATGGCTGGTCTCACGCAGGAAATGGACCAGATGACGATGATGTCCGCCCAGATGCAAGTCGAGCAAAGCATGTATGCATCGGTGGCGAACGTCGCAAAGAGCGGCGCAAACAACGTCAAGGATGCGTCGCGCGGCAGCTAGGCATCGCAGCTACGGGCCGCTCGCCGTTGGCGGCGGTCCGCACACGGCCGATCCCGCTTCGCGCGGGATACGGCCGTCCTATTTGCAACGTTCCCGGCATTCGCCGCAAG
Source organism: Paraburkholderia sp. RL17-383-BIF-A (assembly GCF_046028015.1). Taxonomy (NCBI): domain Bacteria; kingdom Pseudomonadati; phylum Pseudomonadota; class Betaproteobacteria; order Burkholderiales; family Burkholderiaceae; genus Paraburkholderia; species Paraburkholderia sp. RL17-383-BIF-A. Next base: position 25,893 of record NZ_JARESR010000047.1, read on the forward strand.
CGGCACGCGGCTCGCGTCCGCGGCGCGCCGAACCCCGCGCGCATCGCCCAGTCAAGGTACGAGGATGAGCAGCGAGCGTTACACCAGTCTGATCATGGACCTGTGCGCGACCGTCGGTCTCGGCGACGCGGAGCATGTGCTGCGCACACGGTCGATCGAGGTCGAAGGCTTCGACGTGCGGCTCGACTATTTCGAGCGCGACCTCGACGCGATGTATGCGAATTTTCATTTCGGCACGGTGACGGCCGGGCGCACGCTCGTCATCTTCCGGCTCATGCTCGAAGCCAACCTGCTGATCTATGCGCAGGACCAGGCGCAATTGGGTCTGGATACGGACACGGGCGGCGTGGTGCTGGTCCTGCGCTTGCCGTTCGCCGACGGTCTGAACGGCGAAGGGCTCGCCGATCTGCTCGCCCACTACGCGGAGCATGGCCGCTACTGGCGGCAGAACATCGTTGAATCGAGCGACGAGATGTTTGAAGGCATCGCTTCCGGGGAGTTTTTCTGGCTGCGGGCCTAAGGCCGCCTTAGCCCTTCGACGCTTCTTCGATATTGCGCGCGCCCTGCTTCAACAGCTCCGCGATCTGGTTGACCGCCGCCTGCTCCAGTTGCATCACGCCGCCCAGCACGTTCAACCCTGCCGAGGCCAGACCGGTGGTGTTGGTCGCCACGTTCGCCGCGCCCTGCGCCAGCCCGCCTTGCGCCAACGCGCCAAAGCGGCCGGAGCTGCCTGGCCCGACGCCCGGCATCGCGCCGACACCTTGCTGAGGCACCGCAGGCCGGGCCGCCGCTGAAGAGCTGTTCGCCGCGAAAGAAGCGCCCTTGCGCTTGCCGCTTGCCTCGCCGCTGCCGTTGGCGGCCAGCTGGCTGAGACTTGCATTCGCCTGCTGACTGGCATGCGCCTGCCCATCGACAGGTGGGCGGCCGCCGCTGTCAGGCGACGACTGGGTGCCGACGTTGGAGAGCGGCAGCATGGTGCTCGAGCGTGAAATCGACGGGGAATCCGGCATGGTGCGAGGCTCCTGATAGCAATGCGCGCTGCAGTGACGAAGCGCGGGACGGGACGTCGAACAGGCATTCTGTTCGACCTTACAGCCGGTGTACGACACTCGCGGCCACAGTGCGAACCGGTGTGTACCGAAGCGAAGCCGGAGACAGCTTCGCACCCCCTTACGCCGGTTCGCGGCCCGTCGTGCGCAAGTCACACGCGGGCCGCACACTGCGCGGGTTCGCCGCTCATTCGGAGTCCGACTCATGCGCTTCATCCCGCTCGACAGCATGGAAACGCCTTATCTGCGGCTGCGCCCGCTCACCCTCGCCGATGCCCCCGCCCTGTTCGATCAGATGCTCGGCGACGCCGGCACGATGCGCGACCTGCCGGTGCTGCGCCATACCGGCGTGGCGCAGACCGTCGAATTCGTCGACGAGGCGCTGCGCGGCTGGGAGGACGGCAGCCTGATCCGCTACGCGCTCGAATGCAAGGAAACCGGTCGGCTGACCGCGCTGATCGAATTGAAGCCGACGCTGCCGCGCGTGGAGATCGGTGTGATCATCAGCCGGCATGGCGGCGCTCGACGCCGCCGGGCAGGCATACTCGCGTTGCAGGAACTGATCGACTGGCTGATCGAACAACCCGGCGTGTACCGCGTCTTCGCCTGCTGCGCCGTGGATGGCGCCGCGCATAGCTCGATGGAGCGCCTCGGTTTCGTTCAGGAAGCGATATTGACCAATCACGAGCCGCGGCCGAACCGCGGCCTCGCCGCCGCTCATAGCTATCTTTACGCCTTGACGCGCCCCGCAGCGGTGCCGCCGGAGCCACCCAGCGAAGGCGTCGCGTGGCTGCGCAACACGATGCAGTGGGATCTCGCGGACGCCTGACGGAGTCGATCCGCGCCGACGTGCAGCCCGAGCCGGAATGAAGAAGTGTCCGCTACACAAGCAATTGTTCACTTCCCGAGCGATAATACAAAGGTCTGACGAATACCGCACCGCGGTCTTTCGTTATGCGTGCCTCGCGAGTACCCCTCGCCGGTGGACCGAAACACAACTACGCCGGAGACCCATCATGTCGCTACCGCGACTCACCGGTCAGGTGATCGCCTTTTCGCGATTCTGGCTCGCGCGCGAAGTGGGCCTGCTGATTTCGGACGGCGCCGTCATCGAACTCGGCGCGCGCCCGTTCGCGATGCTCGCTGCCCTGCTCGAGGCGCGCGGCCGCGTGGTGTCGACCGCCGAGTTGCGCGAAATCGTCTGGCCGGGCAGCAATGTCGACGCGAACACGGTGCAGGCGCAAATCTCCGCGATCCGCCGCGCGCTCGACGACGACCGCGATCTGATCGTGACCGTGGCCGGCCGCGGTTACCGCTTTGCGGGTGAAATCCGCGTACTCGAAACGCCCGACGCCGGACTCGACCTTCCGGTGGCGAATGCCGGCAGCATTGCCGCGTCGCTCGCCACCGCGTTCGCGGCGACCGCCGCGGCCAGCCCGCCGATCTCGGCGGAACTCACGTTCGGTTCGCAGCACGTGGCGTCCTATAGCGCGACGTGGCGTGGCGCCAGTTCTGCCTCCGCGCGTCCCGGCTATGCCAAAGCCGCTACCTCCGCGCGGCTCACGCCGGTCACCGCCGCATCGAGCCTGGCCGCCGCGGCCGCACCGCCGGCTTCCGCATTTCCGGCGTTGCTGCCGACCAGCGCCGTCACGTCGCTGCGCTCGCAGATCATCGACCCGTCGCCGTTTATCGGCCGTCATGCCGAGTTGTCCGAATTGCTCGCACTGGTGCCCACGCGCCGCATCGTCACGCTGACCGGGGCGTCCGGCGTCGGCAAAACGCGCCTCGCGATCGAAGCAGCGAGCCGCCTCGCGCCACATTTTCCGGACGGTGATTTTTGTGCGGCGCTTGCCTCGCTCGCACAGCCCGACCGCATTGCGAACGCGATCGGTGCGGCCGTCGGCCTGGAGCCGGATAGCGAGTTGTCGATGCCGGCCAACCTGGCCGCACAGATCGGTGAGCGCCGCATGCTCCTGATCGTCGATCACTGCGACCATCTGAGCGAAGCGGCGGCCGAGCTCATCGATACTCTGGTGGCAAACACAGGCGGCTTGCATGTAATCGCCACCTGCGAGTCGCCGCTTTTCATCGGCGGCGAAACGGCCGTGCCGGTGGCCGCGTTGCGCGCGCCGCCCGAGCAGATCGACGGCACGCCCGCCACGCTCGACTACGACGCGCTGCGTTTGCTCTTCACGCGGCTCGCGCACTGTCTGAAGCCGGCCGCTTTGCATGCACCGCTGCCCGAAGCGGACAGCATCGCGCCGGCCACCTTGGCGGCGGCCGCGCTGATTTGCCGGCGGGTCGATGGCGTGCCGTTCGCGCTCGAACTCGCTGCGGCGACGATCGCCGGACAGGTGCGCGCAGGCGTGCCGCCGGAAGACGCGATCATGGCGTTCGCGCGCGAACTCGATACGGTGATGACGCATCGCAGCGGCGGCCGCCGCATCGTGCTGCCGCGCGCAGCGATCGTTCACGTGATGCTCGACCTGTCGTACGCCGCGCTCGACGCCCCGACCCGCACCATGCTGCGCCGGCTCGGTATTTTCGCCACCGCGTTCTCGCACGACGCCGCCTGCGAAATGCTCGGCGCGTTCGGCAGCGACTACGGCTTCGGGCCTCCCGAGCCGCGCCTGCTGGAACGTCAGCTTCACACACTGATGGATGCGGGTCTCGTGAATACGGTCGACTGCGACGGTGCCTTGCGGCTGCGCCTGCCGCCCGCCGTGCGCCGCTTTGCGCTCGACGCTCTCGAGCGGAACCGCGAAAGCGCCGAGGCCGATCTGCACCACGCGCAGTTCGTCGCCCGTGACATGGCGCGCCGCTTCGGCGCGGGTGTCGCGGTGGCCAGCGCGCATAGCCGCCACGATATCGACGCGCTGCGCGCGGCGCTCGAATGGGCCGTCTCGGTCGACAAGGTGGAACTGTGCATCGAGTTGCTCGACAACACGGCGCCGATGTGGGGTGCGCTCGCGCTCGTCGACGAATATATCGGCTGGGTGCGCGCGGTGCTGGCGCGCGTGGACAGTGTGTCGATGCGCCGTATCCGCGACGAGATGCGCCTGCGCGCCGTGCTCGCGCGCGCGCTGATGCTCAAGCGCAGCGCGTCGAACGAGATCGTCGAGAGTTGGCAGCGCACCTACGAGCTCGCCAATATCTGCGCCGACACGCCGTACCGCCTGCGTGCGCTGTTCTGCCTCGTGATGTGCGCGCTCGACGCCGGCGAAGTCGAACATTGCCGGCGCCTCTCCGGCGAATTCAGCGAAATTGCGCCGGTGACACACAGCCAGGCGGTGAGCATCAACGCGCAGCGCATCGAAGGCATCGTCAAGGCGTATGCGGGTGAGTTCGATACCGCGATCCGCCTGCTCGCGCCGGTTGTCGGGCTCAACGACGAAGCCGCCGCCGAGATCGACGAAGACGTCAGCCGCGAGGCCAATGCGGTGGCCACCAGTTATGGGCTGTCGCTGCATCTCGTGGCGCGGGCGATTCACGCCGTCGCGCTGTGGCTGGTCGGTCAACCGCATATGGCCGCGCCCCCGCGCGTCACGATCCGCGATCCCGCCGACGAGAGCGAACCGCTCGCGGGCTGCATCGCGCTCGGGCTCGCCTGCGCGCTTGCCGCACTCGACGACGACATTGCGCTCACCGAGTCCTGCGCGGCGGCGCTGGTGACGCGAGCGCGAGCGGCCGGCGTCAAACGCTGGCTGCGTCTCGGCCTCGACTTTCAACTTTGGCTCGACGCCCGGCGCGGCGATCAGGACGCCTCGCGGCGGCTGATTACCGGCGCGATGAAGCGGATTGCGCGCGAACGCATCTATGTGCCCGATATCGCCTTTATCGCCACACTGCTGCCGCGCATCGCGCTGCAAGACGAACCTGAATTGGCGGCATCCCTCGGTGCGACACTCGGTGAAGCGGTCGGCCGCAGCGAGCGCACCGGCGAGCTCTGGTACGTGCCGGAACTGCTGCGTCTGATTGCGATGGTGCGTCTGCGCGGCGGCGAAAATCCACGGGTGGTCAGGCCGCTGCTCGAAGACGCGCTGCGGCGCGCCCGGCACCACGGCGCACGACGGCTCGAACTGCGCATCACCGTCGATCTCGAAGCGCTCGATGCATCCGCGTCCGAGGGGCTGCTTCGCGCAAGATGACTTCGCTTCGCACCCTGCCTGGGGGTGTCACATGCGCTTCGTACCGTGAGTTCAACTGCCGCTCGTTGAACCTCACGCGCCATGTCCGACATCCACGCAGTACCGCCGCACCCGATCCCCACACCCGATGCCGAAGCGACTGAAGCGCCCGTTCATCAGCATGGCGGCGCATCCGCCTTGCCAGACATGGGTGCGCCTCAGGGGCGGCCGCTAGTCGACGAAACGCTGCTGGGCAGGTTCAGCAACAAGCTCTCGCGTGCCGGCGCGCGGCTGCGCGCGAGCAAGTTCGATATCAGCACGGCGCTCTCGCAATCGAGCCAGCACGGCAAGCCATTTGCGCCGGCCGATTTCACCGCGAATGGCGCGCGCTATTCGGCCAAACCGGTGGTGGCGTCGAACGCGGCCGGGACTCCGCTGGCCAGGAGCGAACGGGAAATGCGCCAGGCGCTTGGCAAGACCGCGCGGTCTTCGTCATCCCCGGCGGCGAGCCTCGCTGCGGAGCATGCCAACGCAAACGCCGCAGCCACGGTCCCGCTCGACGCGACGGGCGGCGCGGCCGCGCTGAGCGACTACGTGGGCCGTCAATTGCCGGGCCCTGACCACGACCTGCTCGCGCAGGGCGAGCTTGCGCATCGGCTGGCCGCGTTGAGCGGCCCGCATGCCGCCACACAGACGCAACGCGGCGCATTGCTCGCGCAAGCGTTACACGGCGCGCAGATCGGCGATGCGCACAGCGCCAACGCGGTGCTCGATGCACTCGAACAGCTCGACTTCGCGCAGATGCACACGGCCCGCTCGACCACGCCGGCCGAAGCCGGCGCATGGCGAGTCGCGCGCACGCTGGCGCGCACCGACGCCGGTTTCGACGCGCTGAACCAGTTGCGCCATCACGGACAGGCGCCGCCCGGCGATGCGTCGACACAACTCGCCCAGCGGATGATGCTGCAAGCCGCCGACGCGCTCGATCCGCCTCTATACGGCGCAGGCCCGGCGCGGGACCCCGCGCCCGCCGCGGTCGCCGCGCGCTCGGCGCCCGTGGCCGCCACGCTGACGCATGACACCCCGCTCGCGTGGCAGGCTTACGACGCAGCGTCCACACTGGCCACGCAAGGCCGCGGCGCGCTGAGCGCGGACCAGAAAGGCGCGTTCTTCGCATGGCGTCAGAATTTTCGGGAAGACGGACGCGGCAGCGAGCTGTCACAGGCGCGCGAACGTCTGAACAAATTCTCAGCGAAGACGATCGACCGCGTCGGCGAAAACCGTTGGAAGACGTTCTTGCCGCGGCTCGCCGGCAAACGCAGCTCGCCATTGTCGGCACTGCGCTTCGGCACGCAAGGCGTGCCGCGCAAGACCATCGGCACTGAGCAGGGCAAGTTCGAAGAGGCCTTGCGTGAGTCGTTGCCGCCGCTGTGCGAGCGGCCCGAGATGCGCGCCGCGGCCGCGCTTTCGCACGCGCGCCCGGAACAGTCGATTGCCGAACTCGCGGCGCTGCATGTCTGGCTCGAAGCGGGCGGCTTTCCGAGTGGGAAGCTCGACGCCGATCAGTTGCACGAGGTCACCGAACGCGCGCAACAGCTGTGCGCCGAATTGCAAGCGCGCGACGTCGGCTCGCCCGCCACGCTCGCGCGCCTGCAAAACGAGACGACGCGCTGGGCCAACGCCGATCCGCATACGCTGGCGCGCAGCAAGCCGTTCCGGTCGATCGCGAAACAACCGTTCACTCTGGAGCGGCTCGCCGCGTGGGGCAAGGTCGCGAAGGTGCCTGCCGATTCGCCGTTCTGGGCCCACGTATCGAAACTGAAGGACCAGGCGCGGCCGCCTGCGCCGGCTGCCGATGCGGACAGCGTCGCCGCGGTCCGGCAAACGCTGAAGGACGTGGCGCACGATCTGCAATCGAGCTCGCGTCTGCGTCTTACCGACGGCCGCCGTATCGGTGTGAGCACGCGCGGGTTGTCGGCGAATCTCAGCAAGGTGCTGCACACCGGCGGCGTGCCGATCGCACCACGTGTCGATCTGCGCGCGTCGAAGAGCCGTGAAGCGGTGGTCGAGTTGAGCCGTGGCACGCACGGCGTCGAGATGTTCGTCGGCACCGCGAAAACGCAGGTGCGGCATGCCGGGGTCGGCGTGCTGGTGGGCTACGACATGGACGTCGGCTTGACCCAGTTGCGCGCCGGACTGACCACCCAGGCCGTGCTGCACTCGCAGGAATTGTCTGAGCCGAGCGGCGTGTCGCTGCGTGTCGCACGTCGCGTCAATCCGAACGGCACCGGCTACGATGACAATGCAATGCGCGAAAAACTCGAAGGCATCATCGATCATGTCTTCGACGAAGCGACCCAGGCGCACGGCGCCAACTCGGGTGGCTCGCGCGGCACCTGGGCCCGGCTCGCCGAACGCTATTTCGATGATCCCGATGTGTCGATCAGTTGGACCGACACGGTGGCGCGCACCGTCAAACGTGGCGCGTCCGCCGATCTTGGCCTCTCCGTCAGCGTGCCGAAGACCGGTTCGCCGTTTCGCGCCGGCGCCAACGTCGGTATCGGTTACGAGAAAACCGCACGACAGACGCTCGATTCGAACGAGCGAAGCGGGCGCGTGCAGGTCGAGCAACATCGCGTCGGCGCCGGCTCGCGTCTGATCGGACGGCTGAGCGGGACCGTCAGCGCGACGCAGCCCGTCGGCGCGAAAGAGTCGAGCGTGGGCGTCGGCATCGTCTCGCTCGACGCGCCGTCCGCGACCATGACGTTCAACGACGACAGCCGGCTCGCCAAAGTGCAACTGGTTCGCGAAGACGGTTCGCTGATGCATCGCGCGTGCTTACTGGACACCGAATACTCGAGCGCCGAAACCTACACGCGTGCGCTCGATGCGAGCCGTGACCAGTGGGTCGATCTGTTCACCGAGCAGGTGAACGCCGAACAGGAAGGCGAACGACAGGAGGCGCGATTGAATGGCAGACCCGAGCCGCAACAACCGCCGGCGCGCACGCTGGCGGAACAACGGCTCGACCGGCATCTTGGCGATGTGAAGGCGAACCGGCGACCGAACCAGACTTACTTTCACCGCTACCGATTGCGGCGTAGCGCGGCGAAACAACTCGACATGCTGGCGGCGATGTCGAAGCAATTACCGCCGGGCGAGGCGGTTGCAGGACGTGCGGAGATCGATGAAAAGGTGAACGGCATTCTGAACGAGCCAGCTTCGTGGATGCCCATTGAGCTTAAGGTCAAGGAGCGCACCACCAGCACGCGAAGTCCCGGTTTGAATTTCGCGCTGCAGTTGAATACGCAAACGAGCGCGACGGGAGACCGTGAGTTGTTTGCTGAGAGTATTCCGTTTGCACTGGTGGATCGGCTGGATAGTTGAGGTGCCGATGGCTCGCTTTACGTTGCGCGAGCTCATGCGGCGCGGAGCCGCTTGGGGATCGTTTGACTGGTCGTTTGACTTTTTTAGGCGCCGGCCAATGAAAAAGCCGCAGTGCCTTACGGCACTGCGGCTTTGATCTTTGGTCGGGGCGAGAGGATTTGAACCTCCGACCACCTGCACCCCATGCAGGTACGCTACCAGGCTGCGCTACGCCCCGAACAGCACAAAATTATAACAGACACTTCATTCGATTAGAACCGCCTTCTGCTAACAAAGGCGATTAGTGGCTCAGCAAATCGATCACGTGCAGCAATTCTTTACGCAACTGCTCGACATCCACCGAGGCCGTGGCAGCACCCGTGGTTGCCGCGGGCAACGTTGCGCCCTCGCCTTCCTCGAATACACTGGCCGGCGCAGCGTGCGCGCCACCGCCATGTGACTCGAGCCGGTTGCGCGCCCCGTTGATCGTAAAGCCCTGCTCGTACAACAACTCACGAATCCGCCGGATCAACAGCACCTCATGATGCTGATAGTACCGGCGATTGCCCCGCCGCTTGACCGGCCTCAACTGCGTGAACTCCTGTTCCCAGTAGCGCAACACATGCGGTTTCACACCGCATAGTTCGCTGACCTCACCAATCGTGAAGTAGCGCTTCGCCGGAATCGGAGGCAAGACGACTTTTTCGATCGTCGCTGTCATCGTCAGTTAGCCGTCGTGGTGGGTTGCGCGGGAACGCGCTAATCGATCAGCGCGTGAAGCTCGCTTCAGCGCCGTTCTCGACCAGCGCTTTCAGCTTTTGACTTGCATGGAACGTCACAACGCGGCGCGCGGCGATCGGAATCGCCTCGCCGGTCTTCGGGTTTCTGCCGGGACGCTGAGGTTTGTCACGCAACTGAAAGTTGCCGAACCCCGACAGCTTCACGCTGTCGCCGCTCTCCAACGCATCACGGATCACCTCGAAAAACGCTTCGACCATGTCTTTCGCTTCCCGCTTGTTGAGCCCGACATTGTCGAACAGCAACTCCGCGAGTTCCGCCTTGGTGAGTGTCGGCGTTTCAGCAGAAGCGACGGCGGGTGATGTCGGAATATCGCGAATCATGGCGCTGCGTTGCGCCGTAAGAAGGGCTTCGAAATCACTCGAGTTCATTTCATTCATATCTATCAAATGGCGCGCCAAGCAGAAAACAATGGATGCGGAAACAGCCGTGCAATTGTTAAATGCGGGTTATCCGCGCAACCGTGCGCCATATACTCGAGCAAGACGTTCCACCAGAGTTTGAATAGCCAGATCGACCGTTTCATCCTGAAGGGTTCCGCCAGTATCTTGCAAGGTCACACGGAACGCAAGGCTTTTCTCGTGAGCAGCCAAGCCACCGGAAGTGTTTGATTTTGGACGGAATTCGTCGAAAAGCGCAACCTTCTGAACCGTCTTGCAGGCGGGCTCGGACTGAGCATTCTGAAGCTCGTCCAGCAGTGCCTGAACCTCGATTTTCTGATCGACAACCACGGCAATATCACGACGCACCGGCGGGAATTTAGACACTTCCGACGGAGTGGGCAATACGCGCTGCATTAACGCCTCTGCTTCGATTTCAAACAGAATCGGTGCATGCGGCAAATCATATTTCTGCATCCAGCGCGGATGCAATTCGCCAATCCAGCCGACTGCGCGGCCATTCAATTCAATACGCGCGCTGCGTCCCGGATGCAATGCCGGATGTTCCGCTTTGACGAAACGCGCGACCGCCGGCGCCAGCACGGCTTCCAGATCGCCCTTCACGTCGAAGTAATCGACCGTGCGCGTCGGTGCGCCCCACTGCTCGTCGAGCGCAGGACCGTACGCGAGGCCGCCGATCATCTTGGGCTGTGCAAAGCCTTCAACCGTCAGTTCACCGGCCTTGATCGACGGATCGTGCAGGAACACGCGGCCGGCTTCGAACACGCGGACGCGATCCGCCGCGCGACGGTTCAGGTTCGTGCGCAGCACGTGGATCAAGCTGCCGAAGAGCGTAGTGCGCATCACCGACAACTGGCTTGCAATCGGATTCAGCAGACGTACCGGCTTGTCATTACCGGCGAAGTCCTGCTCCCACTCGGCGTCGACGAAACTGAAGTTCACCGTCTCCGCGTAATCGCGGGCGGCGAGCGCGTGACGGATCACGTGGATCGACCGCTGCGTTTCGTTGGTCGCGCGCATTTCGCTGGTCGCGACCGGCGGACGCGCCGGAATTTTCTCGAAGCCGTAAATACGCGCGACTTCTTCGATCAGGTCTTCTTCGATCTCGATATCGAAACGGTACGACGGCGGCATCACCGAGAACGTATCTTCACCTTGCTCGAACGACAGGCCGAGGCGCGTGAAAATCTGCGCGATTTCGTCCGCGCCGATTTTGATGCCGATGATGCGATTCGCGCGCGAGACGCGCATTGTGACGGGCTCGCGCTTCGGCACGTTGACGATCTGATCATCGACCGGGCCGGCTTCGCCGCCGCAGATGTCGAGGATGAGTTGCGTGATGCGTTCGATATGATCGACGGTAGTCGCGTAGTCCACGCCGCGCTCGAAGCGATGGCCGGCGTCGGTCGAGAAATTGTATTTGCGCGAGCGACCGCGAATGCTGTCGGGCCACCAGAACGCGGCTTCGAGATAGATGTTGGTGGTGTCGAGCGTGACGGCGGTGCTGTCGCCGCCCATGATGCCCGCGAGACTTTCGATGTGCTGCTCGTCCGCGATCACGCCGACGGTTTCATCGAGCTCCACCGTGTTGCCGTTCAGCAGCTTGAGCGTTTCGCCCTTGCGGCCCCAACGTACATCCATGCCGCCGTGGATCTTGTCGAGGTCGAACACATGCGACGGACGGCCCAACTCGAGCATCACGTAGTTCGAGATATCCACGAGTGCGGAAATGCTGCGCTGACCCGAACGCTCGAGTCGCTCCACCATCCATTGCGGCGACTTGGCTCGGGCATTCACGCCCCGAATGACTCGCCCCGAGAAACGGCCGCACAGATCGGGCGCCGAGATTTTGACGGGGAGCGTCTCGTTGAGCTTGACTTCAACCGGTTTGATGACGAGCGGGCGCAGCGGCGCACCGGTAATCGCCGAGGTCTCGCGCGCCACGCCGAATACCGAGAGGCAATCCGCCTTGTTCGGCGTCAGCTTGATCTCAAAAACGGTGTCGTCGAGATTGAGGGTTTCACGGATGTCCTGGCCGATCGGCGTATCTTCCGGCAGGATCATCAGGCCGCTATGATCTTCCGAGAGCTTGAGTTCGCGTGCCGAGCACAGCATGCCCTGGCTTTCCACGCCGCGCAGCTTCGAGAGCTTGATCGCGAACGGCGCGCCGCCCTCTTCAGCGGGCGGCAGTTGCGCGCCGACCAGCGCGACCGGCACCTTGATGCCCGGCGCCACATTCGGCGCACCGCACACGATGTTCAGCGTCGCGCCCGTGCCGGCGTCGACCTGACACACGTTGAGCTTGTCCGCGTCCGGGTGTTTGACGACTTCCAGCACCCGGCCGACGACGATCTTCGAGGTCGGCGGCGCTGCCGGCCGCAGGTCTTCGACTTCGAGACCCGCCATCGTCAACGCGTGCGACAGTTCGTCGGTCGTCAGTTGCGGATCGACAAAGGTTCTCAGCCAGGATTCCGGGAATTGCATGGTTCTGTGTACGTTCTGATCAGGTTAGGTCCACGTCCGGCAGCAGCTGGCGTGACTCGGTGTTCTGAGATTCATCGGGCCCTGCCGGGGACGCTGTGGCGGCTTGCACTGCGTGCATTGCCGCGCTCTATGCTTGTCGCGTTCGACCGAGCGGTTCAGGCGAATTGCCGCAGGAAACGCAGGTCGTTTTCGAAGAACAGACGCAGGTCTTGCACGCCGTAACGCAACATGGTGAGCCGCTCGAGGCCGCTTCCGAAAGCAAAGCCGATGTAACGCTCCGGGTCGAGGCCCATGTTGCGGATCACCGTGGGGTGAACCTGGCCCGAGCCCGAAATTTCGAGCCACTTGCCGGCGTTCTTGCCCGTTTCGAACAACATGTCGATCTCGGCCGACGGTTCGGTGAACGGGAAATACGACGGACGGAAACGCACGAGAATATCGTCGCGCTCGAAGAATTTTTTGAGAAAGTCGGTGTAGACACCCTTCAGATCCGCGAAGCTGATGTTCTCGTCGATCCACAGGCCTTCGACCTGGTTGAACATGGGCGAATGCGTTGCGTCGCTGTCCACACGGTACGTGCGGCCCGGCACGATCACCTTGATAGGCGGCGTGTTGGTGCGCGCGTAGCGAACCTGCATCGGGCTGGTGTGCGTGCGCAACAGCAGTTGGCGGCCGTCGGCATCTTTGCCGTCGACGTAGAAGGTGTCCTGCATGGAACGCGCCGGATGATTTTCCGGGCTGTTCAGCGAGGTGAAGTTGTACCAGTCGGTTTCGATTTCGGGGCCGTCGGCCACGTCGAAGCCAATAGTACGGAAAATCTGTTCGACGCGCTCCCACGTGCGCATCACCGGGTGCAGACTGCCTGCGCCGGTGCCGCGGCCCGGCAGCGTGACGTCGATGGCTTCAGCGGCAAGGCGCTGATTCAGCAGCGCGTCGGCCAGCGCCTGACGGCGGGCCGTCAACGCGGCTTCCACTTGTTGCTTGACGAGGTTGATCCGTGCGCCTTCGGTCTTGCGCGTTTCGGGATCGAGTTTGCCAAGGCCCTTCAATAGCTCGGTCAGCGCACCCGATTTGCCGAGAAAGCGGGCTTTCTCGTTCTCGAGGGTGGTGACGTCGGAGGCTTCTGCGAAGGCTTTTTGCGCGTCGGCGACAATCTGGTCCAGATCCATTGATCCCATCATTTCAACGTCAGTGTTCTATCGAAGCAAATCCGGTTCTACCAACAAAAACGGGGCTCGGTGAGGAGCCCCGTTTTTGCTGCAGCGTCACCGAGACTACCGGATGTTCGCTGCAACGAACCACGCAGTTTAATTGCCCAAAGCGCAATCAGGCTGCAACGGCGGCTTTCACCTGCTGAACGATCGCAGCAAAAGCAGCCTTGTCGAACACAGCCATGTCGGCCAGCACCTTGCGGTCGAGTTCGATCGAAGCCTTCTTCAGGCCGTTGATGAACACGCTGTACGTCATGTCGTGCTGACGCACCGCCGCGTTGATACGCGTGATCCACAATGCACGGAACACACGCTTCTTGTTGCGGCGATCGCGGTAGGCGTATTGGCCTGCGCGCATGACCGCCTGCTTGGCGATGCGATAGACGTTATTGCGACGGCCGCGGTAACCCTTGGCCAGCTTGATGATCTTCTTGTGACGGGCCCGTGCGGTAACCCCACGTTTTACTCGAGGCATGTTTCGCTCCTATGAGTTTCGGTTAAGGGTTAAGCGAACGGCAGCATTGCGCGCACGGAGTTCAGATCGGAATCATGAACTGCCGTCGAACCGCGCAGATGGCGTTTGTTCTTGGTGGTCTTCTTGGTAAGAATGTGGCGCTTGAAGGCTTGACCGCGCTTGACGGTACCGCCCGGACGCACCACGAAGCGCTTTGCAGCACTCTTCTTGGTCTTCATCTTCGGCATGACAACTCCATTATTAGATGGATATGGGTGTGCGGTCGGCCAGTTGGCCATTACCCGCCCTTCGAAACCCACTCCACTTGGTATGCAGACCGCCTGAACAGCCGGCAGCCGCTTTTCAGGAAGCGGCGTGCATTGATTTGCACACGCGCCGTTCCGAAACCTGCCGATACCGCACCGGACACCCGGTGCCGCACCGTTTAAATCTTTCACAACCGAAGCGCACGCCACATGGCGTGCCGCTGCTTCAGCCGGTTACTTCTTTTTCTTCGGAGCGAGCACCATGATCATCTGGCGCCCTTCCATTTTCGGCATCTGCTCGACCTGACCGACTTCGTCGAGGTCCGTGCGCAGGCGCTCGAGCATGCGCATACCGATTTCCTGGTGAGCCATTTCGCGGCCACGGAAACGCAACGTGATTTTCGTCTTGTCGCCGTCGTCGAGGAAGCGGATGAGGTTGCGCAGCTTGACGTTGTAATCGCCGTCGTCCGTGCCCGGGCGGAATTTAACTTCCTTGACCTGGACGATCTTCTGCTTCAGCTTGGCCTCGTGTTGCTTCTTCGCTTCCGAGTACTTGAACTTGCCGTAGTCCATCAAGCGGCAAACCGGCGGGACCGCTTGCGGAGCGATTTCGACCAGATCCACGTCTTGCTGTTCCGACATGCGGAACGCATCGGCGAGTTTCACGATGCCGAGCGGTTCGTTCTCGACGCCGACCAGACGCACCTCGGGTGCCGTAATTTCACCGTTGATGCGGTGCGCAGACTTATCAGTAGCGATGTTACGTTTCCTCTAAAAATTAAAAAAACGAGCCGGGCTGCCAAGTGGCTCAGTTGAACGACTGCACGTCCTGGCGCAGACGCTCAATGAAGGTGTCGAGGGGCATCACGCCCATATCGACACCACCACGGGCACGCACGGCTACCGTTTGGGCTTCACGCTCTTTGTCGCCGACCACAAGCAGGTACGGCACCTTTTCCAGCGTGTGCTCGCGTATTTTATAGCTAATCTTCTCGTTGCGCAAATCGGCCTCCACTCTAACCCCTTGTTTTTGCAACGATTGGGCTAGAGCTTGCGCATATTCGGTCTGACTTTCGGCGATATTCATCACCACGACCTGCATTGGCGCAAGCCAGGCAGGCATTGCCCCAGCATGGTGCTCGATCAGGATACCGAGGAAACGCTCCATTGATCCGACGATTGCCCGGTGCAGCATGATCGGACGGCGGCGGCTGTTGTCTTCGGCAACGTATTCCGCACCCAGACGCTCCGGCAGAACCATATCGAGCTGCAGCGTGCCGCATTGCCACGAACGGCCGAGCGCGTCCTTGATGTGATATTCGACCTTCGGGCCGTAGAACGCGCCCTCGCCGGGCAATTCTTCCCACGTTACGCCGCAGGCCGTCAGCGCTTCGCGCAAACCCTGCTCCGCACGATCCCATGTCTCGTCCGTGCCAGCGCGCGCGTCCGGGCGCAGCGACAACTTGATCTCGACATTGTCGAAGCCAAAGTCTTTGTAGACGCTCATTGCCAGCGTATTGAACGCGATCGATTCGCTGATGAACTGGTCTTCGGTACAGAAAATGTGTGCGTCGTCCTGCACGAAACCGCGCACGCGCATCAGACCATGCAGCGCACCCGACGATTCATTGCGATGGCACGAGCCGAATTCCGCGTAACGCAGCGGCAGATCGCGATACGAACGCAGACCGTGGTTGAACACCTGCACGTGACCCGGGCAGTTCATCGGCTTGATTGCGTAGTCACGCTTCTCAGATTCCGTCGTGAACATGTTTTCACGATAGTTCTGCCAGTGGCCCGACGCCTCCCAGAGCGAGCGGTCCATGATCATCGGCGTCTTGATTTCGAGGTAGCCCGCGTCGTTCACGCGACGGCGCATGTACTGCTCGACCTGCTGCCACAACGTCCAGCCGCGCGGATGCCAGAACACCATGCCCGGCGACTCGTCCTGCATGTGGAACAGATCGAGTTGTTTGCCGAGCTTGCGGTGGTCGCGCTTTTCCGCCTCTTCGAGCATGTGCAGATACGCTTCCTGATCTTCCTTCTTCGTCCAGGCCGTACCGTAGATCCGCTGCAACTGTTCGTTCTTCGAATCGCCGCGCCAGTAGGCGCCCGCCACCTTCATCAGCTTGAAAACTTTCAACTTGCCGGTGGACGGCACGTGCGGGCCGCGGCACAGATCCGTGAAGCCGCCATGCGAGTACAGCTTGATTTCGTCGGTAGCGGGAATCGATTCGATGATCTCAGCCTTGTACTTTTCGCCGATGCTCTTGAAGTAGTCCACCGCTTCGTCGCGCGACACCGCGCGGCGCGAAACCGGCTCGTCTTTCTTCGCGAGTTCCTGCATGCGCTTTTCGATCTTCTCGAGATCTTCCGGCGTGAAGGGGCGGTTGTACGCGAAGTCGTAGTAAAAGCCGTTGTCGATCACCGGACCGATCGTGACCTGCGCTTCCGGGTACAGATCCTTCACCGCGTACGCGAGCAAATGCGCCGCGGAGTGACGGATGATATCGAGTCCGTCTGCGTCTTTCTCGGTGACGATGGCGAGCGCCACGTCGTGATCGATCAGCGCGGACGTATCGACCAACTCACCGTCGATCTTGCCGCCGAGCGCGGCCTTCGCGAGGCCGGGGCCGATCGAGGCGGCCACTTCGGCGACGGTCACCGGATGCTCGTACTGTCGAACAGAACCGTCAGGCAGACGTATCGAAACCATTGCGTTCTCCGTGGTGCCGACCGGCGGCGGCACATACAACCAGGTGAAAAAGCCCAAAAAAAATGCGGCCCCGCTTTCGAGGGGCCGCATTCACATTTCCTACAAACTACATTGGCGAAAGTGGTCCTCGACTAGCGTCGCTCCGAAGTGGTTTCGGTCAACGTTCGCGGTGTCATAACCGTATTCGCCTTTTGCGCCAAAGGCGCTTACTGCAGCTTGCGAAACCCCGGCAAAACCGGAATTTCTCTTTCGTTGGTAGGCTCGATTGGACTCGAACCAACGACCCCCACCATGTCAAGGTGGTGCTCTAACCAGCTGAGCTACGAGCCTGAAGAAACGAGATTATATGGAGCCCCACACCGCTTGGCAAGTACTTTTATGCGCCGACTTTAAATATTGACTCGCGAATTCGTGCGCGCCCACGGAATACCCCCTCCAAGATGCACCGTCTCGAACATGTATCAACTCTTGCGCGATGCGCGCACCACACCCGTCACTTCACCGAGCAGCGTACAGGCGCGCTGAATCTGTGCGGCGCTCGACACCTCGACGGTGAATTGCATGAACGCAGCGTTACGGCGCGTCTGCGTCTTCACGCCGATCACGTTCATCTTTTCGCGCGCGAACACTTCGGAAATATCGCGCAGCAAGCCCTGCCGATCCGTCGCGTCGATCGAAAGATCGACCGGATAGACCGACTGGCCGCGCCCACTCATCACCTCGGCCGACCACGCCGTTTGCAACACCCGCTCGGGCGCGCGCTCGGCCATGCGCAGGAACGTCGCGCAATCGCTGCGGTGAATCGACATGCCCTTGCCGCGCGTGACGAAGCCGCAGATATCGTCGGGCGGAGCCGGCCGGCAACAGCGCGCGAGTTGCGTGAGCAACGCGTCGACACCGACCACCAGCACGCCGGTGGACGCGCCGCGCGCCACGCTCGCGCCACTACTGCGCTTTTCGAATTGCTCGGGCGCCTCGACCACGGGTTCCGGCGGAGGCGCATCGTGCAGCGCCTGCTCGACGAGCCGCAAACTGAATTCTTCTTTGCCCACCACCGAGAACAGGTCGTCGGTGGTCTTGAAACCAAGCTTGGCCGCGAGCTGATCGAGATTGACCGACGTTTTGCCCTCGCGCTGCAAGGTCTTTTCGACCATCGCCCGGCCGCTCGCGATGTGCTCCTGGACTTCCACCGCGTTGAACCACGCACGCACTTTTTGCCGCGCGCGCGGACTTTGCAGATAGCCGAGTTGCGGGTTCAGCCAGTCGCGCGACGGACCGCCCTCCTTGACCGCAACGATCTCGACCGTCTGACCGTTCTGCAGGGGCGTGTTGAGCGGCACCATCGCGCCATCCACGCGTGCGCCACGGCAGCGATGCCCCAGTTCGCTATGCAGGTGATACGCGAAGTCGACGGGCGTTGCGCCGTGCGGCAACGGAATCACCCGCGCCTGAGGCGTCAGCACGTAGATGTGGTCGTCGTCGAGCGTGGCCTGACGCAGTTGCTCCCACGGCTGCGCCGCGCGCTTCTCGCCGTGCTCGCCCTCGGAGACTTCGTCTTTCCACGCGAGCAATTGGCGCAGCCATGCAATCTTCTCGTCGTACTTCTCGTTGGCGGCGAACTGGCCGGCGTATCCGCGCGTGCCCGCTTCCTTGTAACGCCAGTGCGCGGCCACGCCGTATTCGGCGAACTGATGCATTTCCTGCGTACGTATCTGCACTTCGAACGCGCGACCGTCGTCGCCGATCACGACCGTGTGCAGCGACTTGTAGCCGTTCGGCTTCGGCCGCGAGATGTAATCGTCGAACTCTTTGGGCACCGGTTGCCACAGGTTGTGCACGATGCCGAGCACCGTGTAGCAATCCTTGATGTCCGGCACGATCACGCGAAATGCGCGCACGTCGTACAGCTCGGCGAAGTCCAGTTCCTTGCCGCGCATCTTGCGCCAGATGCTGTAGATGTGTTTCGGCCTGCCGCTCACCTCTGCGCGAATATGCGCGGCGGCCAATTCCCTTTGCAGGCGTTCGATAGCCTGCGCGACATAGCTTTCGCGTTCGACGCGTTTTTCGTCGAGCAGCTTGGCGATGCGCTTATAGGTAACCGGCTCTTCGAAGCGCAGCGCGAGGTCCTCGAGCTCCCACTTCAGTTGCCAGATGCCCAGACGGTTGGCGAGCGGCGCATAGATATCGAGCGTCTCGCGCGCCACGTCCGGCGAGGGGGTGATCTTCGCCGCCGCGTAATAGCGCAACGATTGCAGGCGCGATGCAAGCCGGATCAGCACCACCCGAATATCCTGCGCGAACGCGAGCAGCATCTTGCGCAGCGCCTCGACCTGCGCGCGCCGTGCGGCCTGGGCGTCGCGCCCGGCTTCGGGCATGGCATTCTGAGCGGCGCGCAAGCTCACCGTGCCAAGGCGCAGCAGCTTGCGCACGTCGCCGACCAGTTGCGCGACTTCTTCGCCGAAGTTGTCGGCGATCACGCGCTCCGGGTCTTGCAGATGCGGCGTCAGCGCAAACAGAGCCGCCGCCAGCACCGCCGGCGGATCGACATTGAGCTTGCGCATGATCGACGCCGTACCCGCCGCGTGATCCGCCAGCATTTCGCCCGATGAGAGCCGCACCTCGCCCGCATGTTCACGCACGAACGCCATCGCCTCGTCGAAAGAAGGGAGAGGGTTCGGTGTGCTCGTAACGATTTCGGTATTCATGGTGCGATGGCCCACCGGGCCAAACGAATCAACGGAATTTCAACAACACATAGCGGATTAGCTACGCTGCGCAGCAACCGCGACGACTTCGACGAGGCACTTCGGATTGGCGAGCTTCGCTTCGACCGTAGCGCGCGGCGGCGTGGCGCCTTGTGCGACCCACTCGTCCCACACGGCGTTCATGCCGGCAAAATGCGCCATGTCCGAGATGAAGATCTGCACCGACAGCAAATGCGACTTGTCGCTGTTCACTTCGCCCAGCAAACGGTCGATGTGGCCAAGCACTTCGCGCGTCTGGCCCGTGATGTCCTGATCCGCGTCTTCGGCGATCTGACCCGCGAGGTACACCGTACCGTTGTGAACGGCGATTTCCGAGAGGCGCTTGCCGACGTGGTGACGAATGACTGCCATGTAGGATCCTGAAGTTGGTTGAAAGTTGATCGGAGATGCGTTCCGCATCGCGCCCCGTCTGGGAGCGCCGGGCGGAACTGCATATTATGACGCGTCAGCGGCCGGTCCGATAAAGAACTGCCTCGCAATGTCGATCTGATCGGCCGACAGGAACGCCGGCGCATGCCCGACGCCCGCAATCTCCGCGCTCGATACGGCGCGTCCGGTCTCGACCATCTTCGCGACGGTTTCACGCGAGAGCAAATCAGATTGCTCGCCGCGCACCACCAGCACGGGCCCCTGGAAAGCGGCCAGCGAATGCCAGAGCGCGGCCTCGCCGAGTTTGGCGGCTTCCTCGGTGGTCGCGGTGAAGGGCTGCGCGATACGCGGGTCGTAACGGAACAGCCACTTGCCGTCCTGTTCGTGCAGAAGCGGCGTGTTGATCTCGCGCCATTCTTCCGGCGTGAGCGGGCCGAAAGTCTGCGCGAGCAACGCGGCGTAGTCGATGCCTTGCTGCAGCGTTTCGAACAGCACGGGCTTGCCGAGATAGTCGCCGATGCGCTTCACCGCAGCTGGCTCCAGATGCGGACCGACGTCGTTCAACAGCATCTTGCGAATCGGCGTTTCCGGCAGGCCGGCCAGCGCGAGTCCGATCAGGCCGCCCATCGAGGTGCCGAACCAATCGACCGTTTCGACATTCAGGCGCGCGATCAACGTGACCATGTCGGCGACGTATTGCGGCACGACATAGAAGTTGGGGTTGGCGAGCCACGATGACAAGCCCCGCCCGGCGACATCCGGACAAACCACGCGGTAAGTGCCGGCAAACTCTTCGGCCAGGCGGTCGAAATCGCGCCCTGAACGGGTCAGGCCGTGTACGCACAGCAGCACCCGCGGATTGGCCGGGTCGCCCCACTCCGTATAGGCGATGCGGTGCAAGCCGCCGGCGCTCGCGCACTGCACATAGCGTTGACGCGGCGCGGGCCGCCCGGCGGTGGAAACGGACGTGGTTGCGGTCATCTGGGTTCCTTGCAAAAGCGCTGCGGGTTCGGCCTGGGCGTAGCAGGATCGATAAGCATCCAATCTTCAAACGATTGTAAACCGCTTTGCCGCGCGGCAAGAGTCGGCCGGACGGCATAGGACAACTCAGAGCGGCTACGGGCCAGACAAACAAAAGCGGGCGAGACTCACGCCTCGCCCGCCTGGGAACCACCTTGCCGCCTCCTGCCGCGAGGGCAAGCCCAACGGCCTATCCAACAGCTGCAGACCGCTTCAGAGGGCCTGACAACAGCCAGCCTTTCAGCTCACCGCGCTTACATCGAGCGGCGCACCCGTCTTCGCCTTGATTTCCTCGACGCTCACGCCCGGCGCCAGCTCCGTCACCTTCAGACCGTCTTCCGTGATTTCGATCACGCCGAGGTCGGTGATGATCTGATCGACCACACCCACGCCCGTGAGCGGCAGCGTGCATTCTTCGAGAATCTTGTGCTGGTCGCCCTTCGCGACGTGCTCCATCAGCACGACCACGCGCTTGACGCCCGCGACCAGATCCATCGCGCCGCCCATGCCCTTGATCATCTTGCCCGGGATCATCCAGTTGGCCAGATCGCCCTTCTTGCTGATCTGCATCGCGCCCAGAATCGCCAGGTTGATGTGGCCGCCGCGAATCATCGCGAACGAATCCGCCGACGAGAAAATCGACGAGCCCGGCAGCGTGGTCACCGTCTGCTTGCCGGCGTTGATGAGGTCGGCGTCCACTTCCTCTTCGGTCGGCGACGGGCCGATGCCGAGCAGGCCGTTTTCCGACTGCAGCCACACTTCGACGCCCGCCGGCACGTGATTGGCCACCAGCGTCGGCAAGCCGATGCCGAGGTTCACATAGAAGCCGTCCTGCAATTCCTTCGCCGCGCGCGCGGCCATTTCGTCACGAGTCCATGCCATGATCAGTCTCCTTTCGCGCGGACGACGCGTTGTTCGATGCGTTTTTCCGGATGCGCATTGAGCACGATGCGCTGCACGAAGATGCCTGGCGTATGGATCGCGTCCGGATCGAGTTCGCCCACTTCGACGATTTCTTCGACTTCCGCGACGGTGATCTTGCCGGCCATCGCGCACATCGGGTTGAAGTTGCGCGCGGTGCGGCGGTAGATCAGGTTGCCCGACTTGTCGGCTTTCCACGCCTTGACCAGCGCGACGTCGGCCGTCAGCGAGTGTTCTAGCACGTAGTGGTTTTCGCCGAACTGGCGGGTTTCCTTGCCTTCGGCGATCAGCGTGCCGTAGCCGGTATTGGTGAAGAACGCCGGAATGCCCGAACCGCCCGCGCGCAGCTTCTCGGCGAGCGTGCCTTGCGGCGTGAATTCGAGCTCGAGTTCGCCGGCCAGATACTGGCGTTCGAACTCCTTGTTCTCGCCGACATACGACGAGATCATCTTCTTGACCTGACGCGTTTCGAGCAGCAGACCGAGGCCGAAACCGTCGACGCCCGCGTTGTTGCTGATGCAGGTGATGCCCTGCACCTTCGAATCGCGCAGCGCGCCGATCAGCGCCTCAGGAATGCCGCACAGCCCAAAGCCGCCGACGGCAAACGTCTGCCCGTCCTTGACGATGTCTTTCAGCGCCTCGGCGGCGCCTGGATAGACTTTGTTCATCAGTTTGTCCCTTCCTTTATGGAAACCCGAATCCGGATCTTTACAGCCCGTATGACGTTCCGCGGGCTCGAGCCCGACACGTCATTCTAGTCATCCCCGGCGGCCTGTGCGGTCAGGTTTCCCTGCGCGCCGCGCAAACGCCCGCCGCGGACGGCTTGGCCGCGTTATCGTGTGGTCGAAAGAGTACGCTGCGCGCGCCATGCGGCACAATACGCAAAAATACATAAGTACTTGCCGCCAGCCCATGCCCGCACTGGATTACCAAACCGCGTTCCACCTCGCTCCGATCGGACTCGTGCTGTCGCGCGAACGGACTATCGAAGACTGCAATGACGAACTCGCGTCGATTTTCGGCTGCACGCGCGAGTCGCTGCTCGGCCAGTCGTTCCAGGTGCTGTATCCGTCCACAGATGAATTCGAGCGGATCGGCGCGCGGATTCCGCCGATCATGACTGCACAAGGCAGTTACGCGGACGACCGCATCATGAAGCGGGCCAACGGCGAACTGTTCTGGTGCCACGTGACGGGCCGCGCGCAGGAACGCGCCGACGCGCACGCCGCGGGTGTCTGGACCTTCGAGGACTTGAGCGCGACGCGGCGCGTGGCGGTCGAACTGACACCGCGCGAGCGCGAAATCGCCGCGCAGCTGGTGACGGGGAAAACCAGCAAGCAGATCGGCCGCGTGCTGGATATCAGCCCGCGCACGGTGGATGTCTACCGGGCGCGGCTGATGCGTAAATACGATACGGGTAACGCGACGGAGCTATTGCAGCGCCTGCTCGGACATTGAAAAGAGGCGCTGACGGATGCGCGCCGGGATTCGCGCTATCGCCGCTCAGGCCGCCTTGACCAAAACAGCGCGCTCGATGGTCGCGCGCAGCAGATCAGGCACGGGCACCGACTTGCCGGCCGCATAATCGATCCATACGCAGCGCGCTGCGCCGCGGGCATACACGGTGTTCGGGTCATCCGCTCGCACGAGTTCAAACCCCGTGTCGAAACTGCTGCGGCCGGGCGTGGCCACCGTCATCCGGCCGATCACGTCGCCCGGATAATGCAGTTGCTTGAGAAACTCCATCGATGCATTGACGATCACCGGCCCCTGTCCGTCGGCATTGCTGCCGGCCAGACCCAACTGCTCGAACCAGGAAATCCGCACCTGCTCCATGTAGCGGAAATAGACCGTGTTGTTCACATGGCCGAAGGCGTCCATGTCGCCCCAGCGGATCGGCATCGACATCTCAAAAACAGCGTGAAAATCGCTCATCGCACTTCTTTATCGGGTTGAAACGAGGTTGAAGCCGGTACGCAGGCCGGCACAGAGAGAAACAGCAACATAGCGTGCGCGCTCATGAGGCGCCAAGGCCAGAGCGCGTAAAACAGTTTCTTCGAACGGGCGCTAATCCGGCCCGCGCGGCTCGACATACGGGGGCCGGCAGCGCCGGTTTGCGCTCAGGAGAGCCCGAATCCGTCATCGGCCGCAATCACCGAGCCATTGATGAACTGCGATTCGTCGGCCGCCAGCAGCAGCAGGAGCCCGTCCAGGTCGTCCGGCTTGCCGACGCGATGGCGCGGCAGCATCGACACGAGCTTTTGCCCTTGCTCCGTCGACCAGTGATGGTGGTTGATCTCGGTGTCGATATAGCCGGGACAGATCGCGTTCACGTTGATGCCGTGCTTGCCCCACTCCAGCGCCATGGCTTTGGTCATATGCACGACGGCCGCCTTGCTGATCGCGTACAGGCCGATCTGCGGCAATACGCGCAAGCCCGCCATAGACGCGATATTGATGATCCGGTACGACGGCTTCTGCGCGCTGTTGCCGCGCATGATCATGCGTTTGGCGACTTCCTGCGCGACGAAAAACGCGCCGCGTGTGTTGGTATCGAACACGTACTCGAAGTCGGCGGGCGTGACCTCGGAGAGCTTTTGCGTGGTGGACACGCCCGAATTGTTCACCAGGATGTCGATCGTGCCAGCCTCGGTTTCCGCATGCGCGACGGCCGACTTGATGCTCTGATAATCGGTCACGTCGAGCGACACGACGTGGGCCGCGCCGCCGGACGCCTCGATCTCGGCGCGCAATTCCTTCAGACGCTCGGTTCGCCGGCTCGCCAGCACGACCTTGGCGCCCGCTTGCGACAACACTTGAGCAAAGCGCTTTCCCAACCCGCTCGAGGCGCCGGTGATCAGCGCAACCTTGCCTTCCAGATTAATCGAACGGCCCATTGTCGTTCCTTGTTCGGTTGTTATTACAGATGCGGTTGACAGGTGCGGTAAGACCGTCAAAAGCAGGCCGATACCGTATCACGTAAATAGAACGATCGTGCTAATGTCTGCTCATCTGGTTGCAGTGCGGGAGTGCATCGCCCACAATACGAACCCGAAAAAAGCATTCTAACGGTAAGAGGAGCATCAATGACCCCCGCAAGTCTCATTGAGCAGTACGGCCCGCGCGAGTCGATGGAATACGACGTCGTGATCGTCGGCGGCGGCCCGGCCGGCCTGTCCGCGGCGATTCGCCTGAAGCAGCTGGCGGCGGAAAAAGGCGTCGAGATTGGCGTGTGCGTACTGGAAAAAGGCTCGGAGATCGGGGCGCATATCCTCTCGGGCGCGGTCATGGATCCGCGCGCCATGACCGAGCTGATTCCGGACTGGAAGGAAAAAGGCGCTCCGCTGACCGTGGATGTGACCGAA
>NZ_JARESR010000048.1:0-45809 GCF_046028015.1 Paraburkholderia sp. RL17-383-BIF-A
CCACTACCGAACCAGCACCGTATCGCCAACCTCGCAACACCCGGCACCGCTTCGTTCTGCGTCGCTGCATCAGCAGCAGAGAAACGAGATTATGAAGAACTTTCACTACGTCGTCAACAGGTTTTTCTAACTTTCCCAACCCGCCCACCCCGCTGAAAGCCTTGCCACTGCTGGCTCTCCCGCCTCCCGCGCTCCGTTGTCCGAAGCACGAAAGAGCGAGATTCTAGCGAGCCGGCCAGCGCCTTGCAAGCATTATCTGAAATTTATTCAAGGCGCCTTTTTTATGCGGCTCGGCTCATCGACGACAGGCACTTTCATATCGGGCGCCAAAGCACGTGCAGCCGGCGCGCCAATGGTCCAATCGTGGAGCACGGTGTACGCGACCGCCAGCAAAGTCGGGCCGATGAAAACGCCGAGGAAGCCAAAAGCGAATGCACCGCCCAAGATACCTAGCATCACCAGAATCAAAGGCATGTCGCTATTCTTCCCGATCAGGATCGGCTTGATGACGTTGTCTGACATGCCGACGACCAGCACCCCCCACACCACCAGGAAGATTGCCCAGCCAGTCGCGCCGCCGTGGTACAGCCAGATCGCCGCCGGCAACCAGACAACCACCGGCCCACCCGGTATCACCGACAGAAAGAACGTCGCCAGCCCGAGTAGCGCCGGGGCAGGCACGCCGGCGATCCAGCATCCGAATCCCGCCAGAATCCCCTGCACGAGGGCCGTGCCGAGAATCCCATAGACCACGCCCTTCACCGTGCTGCCAGCAAGTGCCAGCAGATAGTCGGCGCGCTCGCCGGCAATACGCCGCATGCCGGCGTTCAGCCAGGCCGCTGCGCCCTCTCCCCCCGTATAAAAGAAGAAAGCGAGCACGATGCTCAACGCCAACAGACCGAGGCCATGCGTAACCGCAATTGCAGCCGCCAGAATCCACTTGCCCGCGGGTGCAGCGAGCGTACGCAATTGCGCGATCAGTTCGGAATTATTGCTTGTGACACGCTCCCAGAATGCCTCGATGCTGGAACCCACCAGCGGAATCCGGGCAACCCACGGCGGCAAATCCGGCAAGCCGGCTTCAAAGAGCCGCTGAACCAGCGCGACGATATCGTGTACGTGCGCCCCGAAAGCAAAGCCCGCATAGACGAACGGTCCAAGCACCACAATCAGAATGATCAACACGATCAACGTGGCGGCCCACTTGCGCCGCCCGCCGACGGCCGCGGTCAGCCTCCGGTACAAGCCCCATGAGCTATAGCTGAGAATGGCGCCCCATAGTAGCGCGGTCGTGAAAGGCGCCAGCACCAGCAGCGATCCGCCCACCAGGATAATCAGCGCGAACACAGCGGCAAGCCGTTCGATCAGTTGGTCCGATTTCATGATGAATCTCCTGTTGCGCCAATCCCCGGCGACGAATGGACATACTTTTGTCAGGCGTTCGCTGAAAGCGCTCAGTATAGAAGCGAGCCACGCGTCCGGGGGCGTCTTATATCATCGGGCCAAGCCGCTGCGCAACGGTCTCGAAGTCGCGCTCGACAGGCTGATTTTTCGCGCGGAAACGTCCCAATTCATCCGGCATTGCGGACCAAATAATATGGCGGCATAGAAAAGACTAGAATATAAGGTTGTACACCCCAATTTCCGGATTTATGCGCTCGCGAATCGCCAAACGTCTCCCACCCGATGCCGACAAGCTGGTCGGTCTTTCGCTCGCGCTTTTCGCGTCGGGCAGCCGCACCGAGGACCGCTTCTGGGAAGCGAAACTCGACGCGCTGCTCGCCAAGATCGTTCGCAACGCCAACCAGACTACGCTGGACGCCGCGCTCGATCATCTGCAGCAAAATCATCCCGACGCCTACGGCGCGCTCGCCGACATGGCGGAAACGCACAGCGAGTCGTTCATCATCGAACACGAAGGCGTGCCTCATGAGGCGCTGCTGATCGCCGCGCCCGTGCTCGCCTGGACCCGCTACATGATTCCGTCCGGCCCGCTCAAGGCCGACGCCGCCGACGCCCTGCGCGCGCACCTCCAGGCACATGTGCTCGCAGCGAATACGCGGGTCGCCATGGCGCCTTTCCTGTACAGCATCGATCAGCTGCCGCGTCATCATGTCGAAACCTGGCGCATTGCCCAGCAGCTCGCTCAGGCGGCCATGACCGGTGGCAACGTCAAACTGAATTTCGGCGAGTTGCCAGAAACCTCACCGATTCTGGCCGACCCGCGCTTCCTGCTGGCCGTGGTCGCGGCCCCGGTAGGCGAGCCGACGTTCCGCTGGCAGGAAGAAGAGCACGGCAGCCGGATCGAGCGCGGGCAATGCCTTGAACAATGGGCTACGCAAGGCGGCGCCAATTTGTCGCTGGTGCTGCCCGGCTGCGAATTCGAGTGCCTGTTGCCGGACGCCTATTACTCTGCCTGCCGCGATGCCGACGAGAGCGTGCGCCCTCACACCGTGCGCACCGCCGTGCGCTATCTGTTCGACACGATCGGTGCTGCGCCTCAGGAATTGCGCGCGGTCGTCGCGGGCTTCGGCGAACGCCGCATCGACGAATACCGTGTCGGCTTCACGCGCCGGGGCAGCAATGACGTGATCTATGGCGTCGTGTGGCCGCTTTACGGCCGTGAGAACGGCGAGCCGGGCATCGACGAAGAGCCGCAGGAAACCGCCGCGTCGGACGACCCGCTCGAGGAAATCGTCGCGCTGCTCAAGGAGACCGGTGTGACCGAGGTGCGCCGGCACGCCGGCCGCTTCGAGCCGGAATATTGCGACGATTGCGGCGTGCCGCTCTATGCCGACCCGCTCGGCGAAATCGTCCACGCCGAAATGCCGGAGGACGCGGAGCCCGCGCAGCCGCACTTCCATTGAACATGGTCGCAGGCGCATTTCGGGCGCTGCATACGACATGACAAAGCCCCGCCGAGCGCGGGGCTTTTTTTGTGCCTCTACGTTCTTACGTCATTCCTCTTATGCCTTTTGGACAGGCCGTCAAATTGAAGGGAATTTGTCATCATAGGAACGGCGACGCATCGCAACGCATCCGGCTCTCACTAGCCGCGCGTCTGCATCGCGCCACTTCGCCCGATTCATCTGGAGACATGCATGCGATTCTCGATACTCAACTCAGACGCGGAACGACGTGATGGACTCAAAGCACTTCTGCGGCAAATTGACCGGCTGGCGCGTTTTAACGAAGCCCAGGATTGGCGTCAGGTCGAACGCACGCTCAAACGTCAGCGACCCGACCTGCTCGTAATCGATTGGCAAGACTGGATGTCGATCGCCGATACGCGCCATCTGCTCAGTCACTACCCCGATCTGCGCATTGCAGTGCTGACGGACCAGATCTCGCCGGTCGCCGTGCGGGAACTCATGGACGAGGGTGTGCTTGGCGTCGTGCCGCGCGACACCGATCCTTGTCTGATCGTGCGCGCATTTGAAATGGTGCTGCTGGGCGGTCACTACGTGCCGCCCGGCGCGCTGGCGCTCGATCCTCCGCTGCCGCCGGATACCGCCATCCGGCCGTTCGACGAAAAGAGCCCTCCACCGCGCCGCGCCAAACTGGCCAACGGGCTATCACCCCGCCAGCAGCAAATCATGCGCTGCGTTCACATGGGCAGCACCAACAAGATGATCGCGCGCACCCTCGGCATTAGCGAAGGCACCGTCAAGATCCATCTGACCAGCATATTCCAGCAACTCGGGGCGCCGAATCGCGCTGCCGCGGTCGCGCTTTACAACGGCTGGCTATCGAACCATCTGCAAGTACTGCGCAATGATGCCGACGGCCCGGTTCGCCCGATCATGGGGCAAGCCGGCGTGGTGCCTTTGCGTCGCCGCACGCGACGGCGCTTCCACTATCCGTTGCCTGCTAACGACACGGCCGCCCTGCTGCCGATGGCAGCCGAACCGGGCGCACAGTACGGCGACGCGCCGCCCGGCGGACCGGCAACGGACCCACTTGCGCCAGGCCCTGCGTGAGCGTCGCCGGGGCACGCGTCAGCATTCGGGCGGCTACTTTCTAACAGCGTTTGCGCCTGCTGGCATGGAATCCGCTCACACCTTTTCTCGTCCAACGAGTAATATGAGACACATGGGTTTCCTCTACACACCGCTTCCGTTCTGGGTCGCTGTCGGTGGCTGGATCGTCACTGCGATAGTGGTCGCGCTCGCGCTGTGGAAAAATCCTTTCAAACGACTTCAAGACGGCACCCTGCAGCATGTCTGGCTTGCGATCATCGTCGCAGTGTCGGTGCTGTGGGCCACCAACGCATGGCTCGACGACGGCACCGTCATGCATCTGCTCGGCGCCACGCTAGTCGTCACGTTGTTCGACTGGGCGCTGGCGCTGATCGCCATGGCGGTGGTCACCGGTCTGGCCGCTGTCGTCTTCGATGCTCCCTGGCAGGGTATCGCGCTAACCTTCCTCGTCTATGGTGCATTGCCAGTCGGCATTTCTACTCTGGTCCAACGCATCAGCATTGCGTGGTTGCCGCGCAATCTCTTCATGTTCATCTTCGGCCAGGGGTTTGTGTCGCCGGCCATTGCCGTGTCGCTTACGGCGGCCGCGGCTCTCGGCGTGCATATCGCGCTCGCCGACGGCTCCATGACCGTGATCCCCGCAGGCTACGCGCTCAGCGTGCTTCTACTTGCCACAGGGGAAGCCTGGTTCACCGGCATGTCGACGGCATTGATCGCGGTCTATCGTCCTGCGTGGGTCACCACTTATGACGTACGCAGATATCGATTGGGCGGACCGCGCACCTGACACTCGCACGACCATTGAACGTGTAGCTGCGGCAATGGGAGCCTCGGCTACATCGAGCTGCTCGTGCCCGCGCACCACGACAGGACAAAATATTTGTGCCAGGATTGAACTCCACCCTCTCGCGGGGCATCTTACGTGCCTCATGTCTCATTAGCGTCTAACAACTAGATGGATCGCACCAACGTACCGCGCCGAATGCTGCGGTTGGTCGGCCGGTTGGCAACATATGCGGCGAGTCTCTCGCTCATCTGTTCCACTTCCGCGCTCGCCGACCAACTCGAACAGCACAACGATCTCGTCAATAGATTTGTCAATGAAATGCATGCAGACCCGCTCGTTGCGGACTGCGCTGCTCATGGCAACTTTGTCGCCAGCACGTCAACTGCCTTCGACCATGTCGAATTTCCACCTAGCTCGTTCGATAGCGCGCATGCGTCGGTCACGCCGTGGAACGATTCGTTCGACGAGGGCAAGCAGCGCGTCAAGGTAGACAACATCGTCACCGTCGAAGGGCTCGGCGTGCGCCAAAGCGGCGAAGGCGACCCCGCCGATCTGAAGTTCCGCTGCGGCTATGTCGGTGCGCAGATGCTGGCGTTCAGCTGGAACGATCCGGTGCCACCGGCCCGTGCGCGCGCCTCGGAACCCTCGGGATCGCGAGCGGCGTCGGGCAAGCATAAGAGCGCCAAAGGCAAGCACTCGGCGAGCGGCAAAACCACGAAGAAAGCGACTACGAAGTCTTCCAAACCGAACTCGGGCAAGTCGTCGAGAACGAACTCGAACAAAGCAACCGCGAAGAAGACACCGGCGAAGAAGAAAACTCAGTAGCGGTTCGCGCTTGCGGCATCGCCCCGTCGGCCGAGAGTCACCGGCCAAGAGTCAATCAGCCGCCCCAATGAAAACGAGGCACACACCGTGAAGTGTGTGCCTCGTTTTTTATGCCGAGTTCGCTTTAAGCAAACGTCTCCATGTGCCGCAGGATCGCCTGAAGCATCGCGGCACCGAGCGACGCGCTACGCTCGCCGTTCCAGCCCACCCGTTCGTCAGGCAGATTCGCGTTGTCCTTGAACGGCATCTCCAGCGTGAGCGACAGGCAGCCAAATTCGTTGCCGATGTACTTCGACGCCAGCTTTAGCGCGTCCTCACGATATTTGCTCGCCGCGTAGCCGTGCTTGTCCTGGAAATCAGGGCTCGCGTGCTTGAACGCTTCGATGAACGCGTGCTGCTCTTCCCGCTGCCGCTCGGTAAAGCCCGGCAGCATTTCGGAGCCGGCCACGAACACGTAGGGCAGCGCCTCGTCACCGTGGATATCGAAGAACAGGTCGCAGCCAGTGGCGTGAATCGCGTCGCGCACCACCAGCACTTCGGGACTGCGCGCGGCATCGGGCTCCATCCACTCGCGATTCAGATTCGCACCGGCCGCATTGGTGCGCAGATTGCCGTGCACGCTGCCGTCCGGATTCATATTCGGCACGATGTAGAAGACCGCATGATCGTAGAGCTTGCGCGCCACCGGGTCGCCCGCCCAATCGCCCCAACCCGCGAGCCGCTTCACGAGACCCTCGATAAACCATTCGGCCATCGTCTCACCAGGATGCTGGCGCGCGATCAGCCAGATTTTCTTCCTGGGTGTATCGCCGGTTTGCGGCGTGCCGAGCGTGAGCAGCGAAATGGGCCGACCTTCGACGCTCTTGCCCAATTCCGTGAGCGTCGCCTGCGGCATCTGCTGCACCGCGCCCAGAAACTCCGCATGACGCTCCTCGCTATACGGCTCGAAATACGCGTAGTAAATGCGGTCGAAGTCCGGCGTATGGTCGATCGTCAGCACGCGGCCGTCGTACGACGTGGGTACGCGGAACCAGTTCACCCGGTCATAGCTCGCCACCGCCTGATAATCGCGCCAGCCTTCGGCAAAAGCGCAGGCGGCCGCATTCTCGAAGGTCATCACGCAGCGCTCGCCCGCCGCGCCGGACAAGCGGAAGTAAAACCACTGCGCGAACTCGGCATGGCTGTCCGGCCGCACGCGCAAACGGATATTGCCCGCTTCTTCGCAGGACAGCACTTCAATCGCGCCTGCGTCGAAGTTGCTCGTAATGGATAACGTCATGATGGTTTTTCCCTGCTTGTACGCGCGGCGAAACGCTTATTCAGCAACGCGGCGGCGGAATACGTAAGTGGAATCATTCGACGCTTCGGCGTCGAACGCATAGCCTTCGGCGTCGAATTCCTTCAACTGCTCGGGCTTGTCGAGACGGTTCTCCACGGCATAGCGCGCCATCAGGCCACGCGCCCGTTTTGCATGGAAGCTGATGATCTTGTAGCGACCGCCCTTCCAGTCCTCGAAAACGGGCGTAATGACCGGCGCTTCGAGCAGCTTCGGCTTGACGGACTTGAAGTATTCGCCCGACGCGCAATTGACCAGCACGCGGGACGCCGCGGCATTTTTCTTGAACTGTGCATTCAAGGCCTGCGTGATCCGCTCGCCCCAGAACGCGTACAGATCCTTGCCGCGCGGGTTAGCGAAACGCGTACCCATTTCCAGCCGGTAAGGTTGCAGCAGATCGAGCGGACGCAGCAATCCGTACAGGCCGGACAACACGCGCACGTGATTCTGCGCGTAGTCGAGATCCGCCGCCGACAACGTTTTCGCGTTGAAACCCTCGTACACGTCGCCATTGAACGCCAGCACCGCCTGCTTGGCGTTGTGCGTGCCGAATTTGGGCGACCATTCTGCGTAGCGCTGGAAATTGAGGTGCGCGAGCTGATCCGAAATATCCATCAAGGAGGCGATCTGCTGCGGCGACAAGCGGCGCAATCCGCCGATCAATTCGGCCGCGTCGTCGACAAAATCGGGGATCGTGTGCTTTTTGACGTGAGGCGGGGTTTCGTAGTCGAGCGATTTCGCCGGCGACAGAACGATTATCATAGAGGCTTGCAGGCACGCCGTGCCTGGCGGTCAAAGACGAAAGCCAGATTGTAACGAATGCCCGGTTCCCATGTCTCACGCGGCGCTTTGCGCGTCGTCCTCGATTCCAATGTCTGGATCGACATTCTCGTGTTCGACGACCCGCACACGCGGCCGATCGCGGCCGCGCTCGAAAGTGGTGCGCTGGCCGCGCTGATCGACGCGCGCTGCCTCGCCGAACTCACCTACGTGCTCGACTACCCGCAGTTCGTGCATCGGAACGTGGACAAGGCCGCCGCGCTAGCGGTCGTCGCACGGCTCGCGCAACGGGTCGACCCCGTTGCGCAAACGGAAGATACGAGACCCTTGCCCAAATGCAAAGACCGCGACGACCAGAAGTTTCTCGAACTCGCGCACGCCGCGCAGGCTGACTGGCTGGTCTCGAAAGATCGCGCGGTGTTGAAGCTGGCCAAACGGATTGCACGCGACTTCGGCTTTCAGATCGCCCAGCCGGCGCCCTTCGTCGCCGCCATTGGCGCGTCCCTGAGCGTCACCGGCGAGACCGCAACCGCATGATCCTCCAGGCGTACAGCCCTGGCCGGACGGCTAACGTGCACTTCGCGGCACGCACACCGCGCCGCGATTCCCTACAATCAGGCTTCGTCCATTTCACGCGACGCCTTTGTCTAACCCACTTGCCCACGCTCCGGACAGCGCCATGAATGCACCGCACGACACGCCCACGAGTCCCACGTTTCCGTCTCGCCTGCCGAATGTCGGCACGACGATCTTCACCGTGATGAGCGCGCTCGCCGCAGAAAAAGGCGCGGTAAATTTGGGTCAGGGCTTTCCCGATTTCAACTGCGATCCACGCATTGTCGACGCGGTCGCGAACGCCATGCGCGACGGCCACAACCAGTACCCGCCCATGGCGGGCGCCGCGCCGCTGCGCCAGGCCATTTCGGACAAGATCGCGAACCTGTACGGGCGCCGCTACGACGCCACGACCGAAATCACCGTGACCGCGGGCGCGACACAGGCGTTGCTCACCGCGATTCTCTGCACCGTCCACCCGGGCGACGAAGTGATCGTGGTCGAGCCGACCTACGACAGCTATCTGCCGTCCATCGAACTGGCCGGCGGCAAGCCGGTCTTCGTCACGCTCGAGGCACCCGACTACGCCATTCCGTTCGACAAGCTCGCTGCCGCGATCACGCCGAAAACGCGGCTCCTGCTGATCAATACACCGCACAATCCGACCGGCACGGTCTGGCGCGAGCAAGACATGCGCAAGCTCGAAGAGATCGTGCGCGGCACCAACGTGCTGATTCTTTCCGACGAAGTGTATGAACACATGGTCTATGACGGCGCGCCGCACGAAAGCGTGGCCCGCTACCCAGAACTGGCGCAGCGCAGTTTCGTGGTGTCGAGCTTCGGCAAGACCTACCATGTGACGGGCTGGAAAGTCGGCTATGTCGCCGCACCCGCCGCGCTCACCGCCGAGTTCCGCAAGGTGCACCAGTTCAACGTGTTCACGGTCAATACGCCGATGCAGATCGGCCTTGCCGACTACATGAAAGATCCGGCACCGTATCTCGACCTGCCGGCGTTCTATCAGAAGAAGCGCGACTTCTTCCGCGCCGGCCTCGCGAATTCGCGCTTCAAGCTATTGCCTTGCACGGGCACTTACTTTCAGTGCGTCGACTATTCGGCGATCAGCGATCTGCCCGAAGCCGAATTCGCGCAATGGCTGACCGGCGAAATCGGCGTGGCGGCCATTCCGGTCTCGGCGTTCTATCACGAGGCGCATGAATCGGGCGTGGTGCGCTTCTGCTTTGCCAAGCAGGAAAGTACGCTCGCCACAGCGCTCGAGCGGCTGGCGCGGCTCTGACATGACCCGCGCGATGCTGCGAACGAACCTCCGTTCCCTGCTATCGCGCGCAATGGTCCCGGCGTGCGCGCCTCGCGCGTGTTCGCTTAAGGCCGGGCAGCGCCCGTCAAACCCGGCGCGAAGCCGCGATGTACGCTTTGCGATCTTCGGTCACGCGTTGCGCCGCCGGCCGGGCGTTGATCACTTTCACGTAGCTCTTCCAATCCAAGCCGGCGTCCAGCAAGAAATCGCGACCGTAGATTGCCTGCGTCGCCATGCCCACCAGCGGCAAGCTCACATACCCCGCCGTATCCGCAACACTGAAGCGCTCGCCGCTCAGGTACGGCCCGAACTTCGCGATCCGCCTGAAGCCGGCAATGTGATGCTGGAGAAGTTTCTCGACACGCCCTTTAGTCGCCTCGGTCACCGTGCCGCCGAAGAACGCTTCCTTGTAGAGATTGCGCGCGGTCAGTTCGAGATGCACGTCGACGAACATGATCAGCTCGCGCTCCTTTGCCGCTTCCCAAGGGTCAGCGGAGAAGATCGCATTGTCGGGAAAGCGCGCAGCAAGATACTCGACGATGCATTGCGATTCGCACAGATCGCCCTCTTCGGTCTGCAGATAAGGCACCTTGCCGAGCGGCGAATGCTCCAGCATCGCCTCGTCCTGACTCGGCAACACCGACACCTCCTCGAACGGAATACCGTGTTCGAGCAGCACGAACTTCACTTTGTTGTAATAGTTAGAGAGCGCGAAACCGCACAGCTTGATCATCGGGTGTCTCCTTCCTTAGGGTTGTATGCGACCGCTCGTGCTCATCGAAATCAAAGTCAAAGCAGCGGTCGTCCATCAATCATCCAGTAAATTGCACGATCGTGCTATTCTAAAATAACCATGGAGTTGAGCATCACAATGACCTCTCGCAATTTCAGCATCGAGACTATCGGCATTGTCGGAACCGGAGCAATGGGCCGCGGCATCGCGCAGATTGCCGCACTGGCCGGTTTCATCGTGCGTCTGTACGACACCAATCCTGCTGCAATCGGCGCCGCGCGCGACTATCTCGCCGAGACTTTCGCCAGGTTGACCGCGAAAGGCAAGCTCGACCAGGCCCGCTCTCTTGCAGCGCTCGCGAATGTCAGCGGCGCGCAGGCCATTGGCGATCTGGCCGGTTGCGATCTGGTCGTCGAGGCGATCGTCGAAAAACTCGACGTGAAGCAGGCGCTGTTCCGCGAGCTCGAGACCGTGGTGAGCGGCCGTTGCGTGCTGGCATCCAATACGTCTTCGCTGTCCATCACGGCGATTGCCGCCGGCTGTAGCGAGCCGTCGCGTGTGGTCGGTTATCACTTCTTCAATCCGGTGCCGTTGATGAAGGTCGTCGAAGTGATCGACGGTCTGCGCAGCGACCCCGCCGCAGGCGACGCGCTGATGGAACTCGCGCACCGCATGGGTCACACGCCGGTGCGCGCGAAAGATATGCCCGGCTTCATCGTGAATCACGCGGGCCGCGGCATGAACACCGAGGGCTTGCGCGTAGCGGGTGAAGGCGTGGCCAGCTTCGCCGACATCGACCGTATCATGCGCGAGCAGGCGGGTTTTCGCCTCGGGCCGTTCGAGTTGCTCGACCTGACGGCGCTGGACGTCTCGCATCCGGTGATGGAGTCGATCTATCACCAGTTCTATGAGGAACCGCGCTTCACGCCGTCGCCCATCACCGGCACACGGCTCGCGGGCGGATTGATCGGCCGCAAGACGGGTGAAGGCTTTTACCGCTACGAAGACGGCAAGCAGCAAGTGCCTGCCGAAGCGCCCGCGCCGACTGGACTGCCGGCTAGCGTGTGGGTCAGCAAGCGTTATCCGCAGGCGCACGACGCCGTCGTGCAACTCATCGAGAAAGCCGGCGTGAAACTCGACGACGGCGCGACGCCCGAAGCAAACTCGTTGATCGTCGTCACGCCGTTCGGTCACGACGCGACCACAGCCGCAGTCGACGAAGCGCTCGACGCGAGCCGTGTCGTCGCCGTCGACGCGCTCTTTCCGCTCGTCGGCGCACAACGCCGCACGCTGATGACAACGCCCGCCACGACTCGCACCGCGCGTGATACGGCGCATGCGCTCTTCGCCGCCGACGGCGTGCCCGTCACCGTGATCCGCGACTCGACCGGCTTCGTTGCGCAACGCGTGGTGGCGACTATCGTCAATATCGGTTGCGACATCGCTCAAAAACAGATCGCCACGCCTGACGATATCGATCTCGCCGTGACGCTCGGCCTCGGCTACCCACGCGGCCCGCTGGCGCTCGGCGACGCGCTCGGTTCGACCACCATTCTCGCGATCCTGCGCAATATGTTCAGTGTGCTCGGCGACCCGCGCTATCGTCCTTCACCCTGGCTCGCGCGGCGAGCCCAGCTTGGCCTTTCGCTGACCCAACGCGACGCAACCGATACAGACACCACGGAGACACAACAATGAGCGCCGAACTGCTGACCTCGCGCCCGACCGAAAGCGAATCGACACTGGTTCTCACGCTGTCGAACCCCGGCGCGCGCAACGCGCTGCACCCGGACATGTACGCCGCAGGGATCGAAGCGCTCGACTCGGTGGAGCGCGATCCGTCGATCCGCGCCGTCGTGATCACCGGCGCTGACAACTTCTTCTGCGCGGGCGGCAATCTGAACCGCCTGCTGGAAAACCGCGCGAAAGATCCGTCCGTGCAAGCTCAGAGCATCGACCTGCTCGGCGAATGGATCTCGGCGCTGCGCCTTTCGTCGAAGCCGGTGATCGCCGCCGTGGACGGGGCCGCCGCCGGCGCGGGATTCTCGCTCGCGCTCGCGTGCGACCTGATCGTTGCCGCGGACACGGCCAAATTCGTCATGTCGTATGCACGCGTCGGCCTGACGCCCGACGGCGGCGGTTCGTGGTTCCTCGCACAAGCGCTGCCGCGTCAGTTGGCCACCGAGGTACTGATCGAAGGCAAACCGATCGGCGCCACGCGTTTGCATGAACTCGGTGTCGTCAACAAACTGGCCAGGACCGGCGCCGTGCGCGACGCCGCGGTTGCATGGGCCGACGAACTCGGCAAGATTTCGCCCAATTCAGTCGCGCGCATCAAGGGGCTGATCGGCGCGGCCGGCGCGCAACCGCTCCCTGATCATCTGGTGGCGGAGCGCGACAACTTTGTCGCGTCGCTGCATCATCGGGACAGTCTTGAAGGGATTTCCGCGTTCCTCGAAAAACGCGCTCCGGTGTATAAGTGAACGTGAGTGAACGACAGGACCATGTCTGACTATCAACTGCCCAAACGCCGCCGCATCTTTCTGATGCGTCACGGCGACGTCACCTATTTCGACGACTCCGGCCGCGCGATCGATCCCGAGACCGTGCCCCTGAACGAGAACGGCCGCGAACAGGCCAGCGCGGCGGGCCGCGAGTTCGCCGCGCAGCAGATCACTTTCGACCGGGTGATCGTCAGCGGTTTGCCGCGCACGATCGAAACCGCACGGCGCGTGCTTGCCGAAACCGGCCAGCAGATCGAACTGGAAATCGAGCCCGCCTGGGGAGAGATTCGCGGCGGCAAGCTCGGCAATATTCCGCTGCACGATATGGAGGCCGCGTTTCTCGGCGTGTTCGACGGCATCGTGCCGGAAAGCACGCGCTTTCTCGACGGCGAGACCATTGGCGAGTTATTCGATCGCGTGCTGCCCGCGCTCGCTGCGTTGCGCGAGGACACATCGTGGGACACCGTGCTGCTCGTCCTGCACGGCGGCGTGAATCGCGCCATCCTGTCGCATGCGATCACGGCCGGTGGCCGCACGTTCTTCGGGCATCTGGCGCAAGCCACCGGTTGCATCAACGCGCTCGACGTGGGCGCCGCGCCACGCGACTGGGTGCTGCGCACGATCAACTATTCACCGCCCTCGCCGCTTCACCGCGGTGTCCGCAATACCACGATGGAAATGCTCTACGCGCAATTCATTCAATACAAGCGTAGCTGAACCTGAACTGGAGGAGACAGATGGTGCAAGCCACACAGACCGGCGAACCAGAACACCAGCCGGATTATTCGGACTTCGAGGGCACGCGCCCGGTCAGCGAGCGGCAACGCTTCGACAGCGACGCGCTCGCCGCGTGGCTGACCCGGCACGTCGACGGATTTTCGGGACCGCTCACGCTGGAGCAATTCGCCGGCGGGCAGTCCAATCCGACCTTCAAGCTGCTCACGCCGTCACGCTCGTATGTGATGCGCGCCAAACCCGGGCCGGCGGCGAAGTTGCTACCGTCCGCGCACGCCGTCGAACGTGAATATCGCGTCATGCATGCGCTCGCCGACACCGATGTGCCGGTCGCGAAAATGCTCGCCTTGTGCGAAGACGAAAGCGTGATCGGCCGCGCGTTCTATGTGATGGAGTTCGTTGAAGGCCGCGTGCTGTGGGACCAGTCGTTGCCCGGCATGACGCCCGCCGAACGCGCCGCCATTTACGACGAGATGAACCGTGTGATCGCGGCGCTGCACAGCGTCGACGTCGCGGCGCTGGGTCTCGCCGATTATGGCAAGCCGGGCAATTACTTCGCGCGTCAGATTGGTCGCTGGAGCAAACAGTACATCGCCTCCGAGACCGAACCGATCGACGCCATGCAGCGCCTGATCGAATGGCTGCCGCAACATATGCCGGCCGAAACGGGCGAGCGCGCTTCGATCGTGCATGGCGACTACCGGCTCGACAATCTGATCTTTCATCCTTCGGAACCGCGCGTGCTCGCCGTGCTCGACTGGGAGTTGTCGACGCTCGGCGATCCACTCGCCGACTTCGCCTATCACTGCATGGCGTGGCACGTCGACCCGGCGCAGTTCCGGGGGATCGCGGGACTCGATTGGGCCGCCTTGGGCATTCCCGACGAAAGCCAGTACGTCGCGCGCTATTGCCAGCGCACCGGCTTCGAGATTCACGGCGACTGGAATTTCTACCTGGCGTACAACATGTTTCGCATCGCCGCGATCCTGCAAGGGATTATGAAACGCGTCGTC
Source organism: Paraburkholderia sp. RL17-383-BIF-A (assembly GCF_046028015.1). Classification (NCBI taxonomy): domain Bacteria; kingdom Pseudomonadati; phylum Pseudomonadota; class Betaproteobacteria; order Burkholderiales; family Burkholderiaceae; genus Paraburkholderia; species Paraburkholderia sp. RL17-383-BIF-A. The sequence continues at coordinate 14,567 of NZ_JARESR010000048.1, forward strand.
GACGGCACCGCGGCCAGCGCTCAGGCTCTCGATGCTGGCCGCCGTGCGAAGCCGATGGCCGAACTCGCCTGGCGCTACGCGCAGAAAGTGCGCTGACCGAAGTCGTGCGCTGGTTCGTGCGCTCGGTGGCACGCCAAAACGCATTGAGTCGTGCGACCGATTCACGCATCTGGTTGCGCTCCGAACAAACGTCGTCCGTTACCCGTTATCCGCGAGGTCTTACATGAATTTCGATTACACCCCGAAGGTTCAGGCATTGCGCGAGAAACTGCTCGCATTCTTCGACGAGCATATCTATCCGAACGAGCAGGCGTTCTACGCTGAGATTGCGCGCAATCGCCAGAACGGCAACGCGTGGCTACCCACCGAACTGATCGAACAACTCAAGCAGAAGGCGCGCGACGCCGGCTTGTGGAATCTGTTTCTGCCTGAATCCGTGCGCGGCGCCGGCTTGACGAACCTCGAATACGCGCCGCTATGCGAAATCATGGGCCGCGTACCTTGGGCGCCCGAAGTGTTCAACTGCAACGCGCCCGACACCGGCAACATGGAAACGATCGAGCGCTACGGCAGCGACGACAACAAGCGCGAATGGCTCGAACCGCTGCTGCAAGGCCAGATCCGCTCGGCGTTTCTGATGACCGAACCTGAAGTGGCGTCGTCGGATGCGACCAATATCCAGACCAGCATCGTGCGAGACGGCGACTACTACGTGATCAACGGCCACAAATGGTGGTCGTCGGGCGCGGGTGATCCGCGCTGCAAGATCTATATCGTGATGGGCAAGACAGATCCTGAAGCGCCGCGCCATCAGCAGCAGTCGATGATTCTGGTTCCCGCCGACGCCACCGGCATCACCGTGCACCGTCCGCTCACCGTGTTCGGCTACGACGACGCGCCGCACGGTCACATGGAAATCACGCTCGAGAATGTGCGCGTACCCGCCACCAACATGCTGCTCGGTGAAGGACGTGGCTTCGAGATCGCGCAAGGCCGACTCGGACCGGGACGCATTCATCACTGCATGCGTCTGATCGGTCTCGCTGAACGCGCCCTCGAATTAATGTCGAAACGCTCGCTGCAACGTGTCGCGTTCGGCAAGCCGGTTGCCGCGCAAGGCGTCACGCAGGAGCGTATCGCGGAAGCCCGCTGCATGATCGAACAGGCGCGTCTGCTCACGCTGAAAACGGCCTACATGATGGACACGGTCGGCAACAAGGGGGCACGCGGCGAGATCGCGATGATCAAGGTCGTCGCGCCGAACATGGCGTGTCAGGTGATCGACTGGGCGATTCAGGCGCACGGTGGCGGTGGTGTCTGCGACGACTTCCCGCTCGCGTATGCCTATGCGTCTGCGCGAACACTGCGTTTCGCCGACGGTCCCGACGAAGTTCATCGCAACGCGATCGCCAAACTCGAACTCGCACGTTACATGGATGCGGGCGCGGCAGCTCGCGTGGAGACCCCGATTACACGAGTTTGAGATCGGCCAGACATTCGACGCGGCGCACTACGCTAAACCTTGATCGCACCGCGGCGTCTGAATATGCATTAGAAAAAAAGCGCGAGCCGGCATCACTGTCGCTCGCGCTTTTTAACAAGCATGCGTCGAAACGCTAGAAATAATGCCGCGTGATGAACTCGGCAACGCATACCGGCCGCTCACTGCCCTGCCGCTCAAGCGTCACATTCCATATCACTTGCACGCCGTTGTTATCTACTTCGGCTACGGATTCGACCGCAAACTTCGCGCGCAACCGCGAGCCGACCGGCACCGGGGATGTAAAACGCACGCGGTTCAACCCGTAATTGACGCCCATGCGCTGCTCGAGCACCACCGTCTCACTGAGCAATGCAGGGATCAACGAAAGCGTCAGAAAACCGTGCGCTACCGGACCGCCGAACGGTGACTCGCGCCGCGCCCGTTCCGGGTCGACATGAATCCACTGATGATCGCCGGTCGCTTCGGCAAACCGATCGACGCTCGCCTGATCCACCTCCAGCCATTCGCTAACGAGCGGCTCGGCGCCCACCAACGCGCGCAAGGCGGCGGCGCTGCCGAACGTTGCGGCAGGTGCCGCGCTGCCCGTCATGAAGCGGCACCAGGATTGCGCAGCCCGAACAATCCCTTCGAGCGCACCGTGATGACCGTTTCGCCATGCTGATTGATGCCTTCCCACTGCGTCGATACGATGCCGCGATCCGGCTTGCTCTCCGAGATACGCTTGTCGAGCACGGCGTTCATCATGGTGATCGTGTCGCCGACCCGCACCGGCTTCAACCAGCGGATTTCGTCGATACCCGGCGAGCCCATCGACGTGGAACCCGCGAACGCATTGCGCACCAGCATGCCCATCATGACGGAGCAGGTATGCCAGCCACTCGCGACCAATCCGCGGAACGGCGATTCGGCGGCCGCGGCTTCATCCACGTGGAACGGCTGCGGATCGAACTTCTGCGCAAACTCGACGATCTCGTCATGCGTGAACGTGTGCTTGCCGATTTCGATGCTCGTGCCGACTATCAAGTCCTCGTAACTCAAACCCATCGTCACACCTCCTTTTATTCGATTCGAGCGGCGGATCAGGCTTCTGCCGTGACGAAGCCGGGCAGCGCGGCGAACCGCGCGAGATGGTGATCGACGTCGCCCAATGTGGTTTCGATAATAGCAAGGCGTTTGAACAGATGCGCCGCGGCCACTTCGTTCGTCACGCCCATGCCGCCATGCAACTGAACCGCCTGCTGACCGACAAAGCGCGCGGCCTGACCCACCCGTGCCTTCGCAGCGGAAACCGCGCGGCGACGTTCGTCGGCATCCGTGCTCGTGTAGCGCATGGCAGCCAGGTACGTGACCGAACGCGCCTGCTCGGCGTGAATCAGCATCTCGACCATGCGATGCTGCAAGGCCTGAAAACGCGCGATCGGCTGGCCGAACTGCTGGCGCGTTTTCGTGTAGTCGACGGTGGCGAGATTCAAGGCGTCTAGCGCGCCGATTGCCTCGGCGCACAACAGCACCGTGCCGTAGTCCGCAATATGTTCGAGCGCAGCCGCGCCGGCGTGGTTGCCTGCCAATTGGCGCGCCGGCGTGCTGTTGAATTCGAGTGTGGCGGCACGTTGACCGTCGATCGTGCGGTAGTCCGTAACTTTGACGCCGCCTGCATTGCGCGCCACGACGAAGAGTGCTATCTCGCCGTTCAGCCGGGCCGGCACGATCCAGTGATCCGCTTGCGCGCCGTGCAGCACAACCGACTTCGTGCCGGTCAAGGTCTGCTGCCCGCCCTGCCCGCTTGCGGTCGTCTCGATCGAAAAAAGATCGTAGCGTGCGTGCGGTTCGTGAAATGCCACCGCCAGTTTGATCTCGCCTTGGGCCGCACGTTCGAGTAACGACGCGTCTTCGCCCTCTTCACTACCCGCGAGGCGCAATGCCTCGACGCCGACCGCGGTCGCCCAATAAGGCTCGACGACCAGCGCGCGGCCGAGTTCCTGCATGACCACCAGCATATCGATCGGGCCGCCATTGAAACCGCCGTGCGCTTCCGGCACAGGAAGTGCCGTCAGACCCAACTCGGCAAACGCGGCCCAATGCGCGTCCGACACGCCGGTTTCCGATCGCACGATCGCCTGGCGCGCTTCGAACCCGTAGCTCTTGTCCAGATAGCGGCGCAACGCGTCGGCGAATTGCTGTTGTTCGTCGTTGAATGTGAAGTCCATGCGCCGCTCCTCAAAGTCCGAGAATCATCTGCGCGATGATGTTCTTTTGAATTTCGTTCGAGCCGCCGTAAATCGACGTCTTGCGGAAGTTGAAGTAGTACGCGGCCAGCGGCGCGGCATCGTCGTCGCCGGCCAGGCTATGTGCGCGTTCGCCTTCGAGGAATGGCACGTCGAACGGCGCGGCGAGCGGCCCGATCGCTTCGAACATCAGTTCGGTCAGCGCTTGCTGAACTTCAGTGCCCTTGATCTTCAGCATCGACGCTTCCGGCCCCGGCCCGCGCCCGCCCGTTTCATTGGCGACCACGCGCTGCACGGTGACTTCGAGCGCCATCAACTCGATCTCGAGGCTCGCGACTTTTGCGCCGAAGACCGGATCCTGCAGCAGCGGTTTGCCGTTCTTCTTCTGATTCAGTGCAAGGCGTTTCAGGAAAACGAGTTCGCGCTTCGACTGGCCGACCCGCGCGATACCGGTACGTTCGTGGCCGAGCAGATACTTCGCGTAAGTCCAGCCGCGATTCTCTTCACCCACCAGGTTTTCGACCGGCACCTTCACGTCTTCGAAAAACACTTCGTTGACTTCGTGGTCTTCGTCGAGCGTAATGATCGGCCGCACGGTGATGCCCGGCGTTTTCATGTCGATCAGCAGGAACGAGATGCCCTCCTGCTTTTTGGCACCGCTGTCCGTGCGTACAAGGCAGAACATCATGTCGGCGTACTGACCGAGCGTGGTCCACGTTTTCTGACCGTTGACCACGTAATGGTCGCCGGCGCGCTCGGCGCGCGTGCGCAGCGAGGCCAGATCCGAACCCGAGCCGGGCTCTGAGTAGCCTTGGCACCACCAGTCCGTACCGTCGAGAATGCGTGGCAAATAGTGACGCTTCTGTGCCTCGTTGCCGTATTTCATCAACACGGGCGCCACCATGGAGACGCCGAAAGGCAGCACGGACGGCGCGCCGATACGCGCGCACTCTTCGTCCCAGATGTGCCGCTGGGTCGCATCCCAGCCCGGGCCACCGTATTCTTTCGGCCATGCGATCGCCGACCAGCCGCGCGTGCCGAGCAGCTTATGCCAGTCTGCGAAGTCTTCGCGGGAGAGCCGCTTGTGATTGAGTACTTTGTCGCTCAGATCGCGAGGCAGGTTCGCCTCGAGCCAGGCGCGGATATCGGCGCGGAACGCGCTCTCAGCGGGGGAATAGTCCAGATTCATGCGTAGTGTCTCCTGGCCGCTACCACCCGCCGCCAGCGAGCCACTGCGCTATTGCAGCGGTTCCTTCAAGGCAGCCGGGACCGGCAGCGGCATCACTTCGATGCCTTCCTCGACCAAGGCTTTCGCGTCTTCCGGTGTCGTGACACCGCGAATATTGCGTGCGGGCGCTTCATTGTAGTGAATGCGCCGTGCTTCCTCGGCGAAGCGGTCGCCCACGTTCTCGGTCTTCTCCAGTACCTCGCGTAAGGCGCGCATCACGCGCCCCTGCATGTCGCCTGCACCCGCTGGCGCTTTCGTCTCTGTCGCACCCGACAGGTTCAGGCGCGGCGCCGACGGTAAACGGCTCACCTCGTTCGCACCGCAGATCGGACATTCAACGAGCTTGCGGGACTGCTGCGATTCGAAGTCATCAGCCGAAGCGAACCAGCCTTCGAACCGATGGCCATGCGGACACTGTAAATCGAGGACCTTCATGTGGAATCAGGGCTTGCGTGCCAGTTTAGCGCAAAACGTAAATTTGTGAACGGTCGTTCGTAAATTTTTACGGACAACACGCCGACGTCTGACGCTGCTGACAAATCGGACGTGGTGGGCGATTTTAACGCTTTGCGCCAAGGCCTGCCGAAGGTGGCCCGAAAGGCCAATGCGCATGCCGACTACATGGCCGCGCGAATTCGCACGCTGGCCGTGCCTGCTTCTATGCCACCAGACACTCGAGTTGACGGTTAAGACGCGGCTCGATCTCGCGTGCTTCTTTGGCGAGGTTGATCTGCTTGGCCGATTTTGCGACGTCGAACACGTCTGCCTTGATTTCATAACCGCCGCGCGCAATGAGCCAATCAAGGATGTCCGACAGATGCCACACCGACGCGCTGCCCTCGTGGACCGCCGCCGGAAAGTCGATTGCGTGATTGAGCATCAGCTTGCGCATGTTTTGCCTCGACACGCCTGCGACTTCGGCCACGTCGGTGAGGCCGACGAAATCGGGGCCTGCCTCGACCAGCCGTGCGGACGGCACCGCCCGTTTGACGTCCTGAAGCGCGCTGACCAGCGCAGCGAATGCAGACGTGCCTTCGCGAGTGAAAAACAGCGCGATGCGGCCCGGTTGCCCGATGCCAACGGTGGCGTCATCGCACCCCGCTTCGCCCAGCCGCTCGACGATCGCGTCAAGATCGCAATCTTCCGCTGCGAGGCGGTACTTCAACGTGAACACATATTCCATGATTTACTCCTGCCTTTATTCGGTCCAAGGCTTTCGCCAACAGCGCGCTTTCGCTACCGGCGAGCCGTGCAGTTGTCGACGATTCTCCGCAGATGCCTGGCATGGTTGCCAGGGCACTTGGGTGTGCTCCAGATGCTCGATATGCAGAACTCACCGCACCGACAGTCCGCGTCGTTGTCGGGACAATACATTTTTCCCCACGCGTGGCCTTTGCCACCGCCCTGAACACGCCAACCGTTTTTTTCGGCATACGCCAATGCTGCCTCGACCTCTTTCTTAGAGATGGGTTCCTCGAACCATCTACGCCCTCCAATTTAATGAGTGGGAGTCGGGTTGTCAAGTGACAACTTGACTTGATCCACCCTGAATCGAACATTTCTCACAAGCTTCGGCATCCCAATTAAATGAGACGCTCAATGCTTTTTATCGAAGGTCCATACTAGAGGGATAAAGGCCGTGTAGCGAGACTGCCGGAAGTCATAAGAAGGCGGGCTATCGCCGCCCGCCTTCTTTGTGCCTTTCGTGCAAGCTGAGTCATCCTTTGAGAAGCCGTTTGACGACCCACGCGTACAAACGGTCCAGAGTCGGCTCGACGTGGCGCTCACTCCAGTCGAGCGCGAGAATCGTGAACGTCACGAGCGCCGCGCTCGCAACGAACCCGGCTAGCCACGGTTCGACCTGCGGCCAGTTGAAGACGATGCGCCGCGCGAGAAAATTGCCGCCCAGGAGCGACACGACGAAATAGATCGCCTTGCGCCACGTCGTGGTCTCATGCGAACGCGTCAGATACAGGAGCGCTCCGCAGGCAACGCCCAATACCCGTTCGAAGTCGTTGAGCATGTGCGACGCGACGAAGGCGACACCGCCCTTCAAGCTTCCAATCAATACCGGAGCGGCGAGACAAGCAACAGGATAAGTAGCCATGAGGGTATCCAACGCCAGAAGTGCAGAAGTCGACCGGGTTGCGTGCGACGGCGCCCACTGGAGCGCCGCCGCACTTCGTGATCAGTGCGGGATCAGCCGCAAACGGTGATCACGCGCTGCCGAGGTCCTGCCAGACCTTGCCGTCGTACTGCTTCTGGCTCGTGCAATTGGGATCGCCCGGCTCGTCGGAGCGGTTTGCCCACCACGACGAACAGTATTTGCGCAGCCCCTGACCGTGATAGTCGTGCGTCACCACCGAACCGCCCGGATAATCCTGCGGCTTCCACGTGCCGGTGCTCTGGCCCGCGACGACCGTCACGTTGACCGACGCGATCGATTGCGCGCCATCGCCGCCGTGCCCGGTCACCGTCAGTCGCACCGGATACTCGGTGGTCGAGGTGAGCGTCGGCGCGGTCACGGTCACGCTCGCCTGGTTGGAGCCGTCGAACGAGAGCCCCGGAGCGCTCCACTTGTAGACGAGCGGCGCCGGGCCGGTCGAATCCGCAGCCGAAAGCGACAGCGGCGCGCCGCTCTCCACCTTCGTCTTACCAGTGATCACTGCCTGCACGGAGCCACCAGACGCCGGCGTGGCTTCCAGATAGATCGCCTCGCTCGACGTTGTCGTGCCATCGCTCACGGACAGCTGGATCAAGTAGTCGGTCGTCTTGTCCACGCTCGGCACGACCCCACTCACGACCGCCTTGCGCGAGCCGTCGAACGGCAACTGCGGCGCCTGCCACGCGTAGGTGAGCGGATCGCCATCCGGATCGAACGACGCGGTACCCGACAGCTGGAACGCCGTCCCCGACGCGAGTTGCACCGTCATTCGGGCCACCGGCGGCTGACCGGACTTCGATTTCACGGTCAGCGTGACCTGCGCGGTATTCGTGTTGCCATGGCCATCGTCGACCGTCAGCTTCACCGCGTAGCTCGTGGCGCCTGCCGCCGGCACGACGCCGTCGACCTCGACAGTGGTCGCGCCGTCGAACGGCAGTCCAGGCGCCGACCACCGGTAGGTCAGCGCATCGCCATCCGGATCGTTCGAGCGCTTGCCGCTGAAGTGAACCGGGTCCCCTGCGAAAGCTTCCAGCGGACCGTCGATCGCGGCCACCGGCGGCCGGTTGCCGCCCTTCACGTTGATGCCTTTGAAGTAGAACGGCGACATGTCGATCGTCTGCTTCGTGATCTCGTTGCCGAGCCCTTCGCGCGCGGCATTGACGAGCACACCGCCATCCATTTCGATGGTCCAGGTGAACAGGCCCGCAAGACCGCGCTTGCGCACGTATTCGCCCTTGGCCTTCACCGTGCGCGGCGTATCGACCGAAATGAAGAGTTTCGAGTCTTTGCTGTACAGGTAGTCGGCGTCGGCAACTTCGTCGGTATAGACGTCGTAGCCGTTGATGCCGCGCTGGTTTTCCAGATCGAGGTAGTTGTAAATCAGGTCGTACCATTCGGTCGTGCCCGATTCGAAGCTGCCGGTGGTCGTACCCGTGCCCGCGTTGTAGCTACCTTCGAGCGGCGACAGGCTCGTGATGTTCGCATTGCGCGCGCTGCGGCTATACCCGGCATAGCCGATTGCCACACGGCTCAACGGCACGCCGATCTGCTCCAGATAGTCGATCGCCGCATCAATGCTGAATTCGTTCGGGTCACCCGGATGGCTCGGATGCAGGTTCGTATGATGCGCGAGCTTCGGCGCCCACGGCGTGCCGAAGAAATCGTAGGTCATCAGGTTGATGCCGTGCACGCCGGCGTCGATCATGCCCTTCAGGCCGGCCTTTTTCATCTTCGACAAGGCGGCGGATGCGGCGATGCTGATCATCACATCCTTGCGCCCGGCGCCGTCGAACGCCTGCCTGAGTTCGCGCACCAATGCCTGGAAGTTCGGCGTGTCGCTATCGGAATAGGTATTGCCGTCGTTACCCTCTGCTGCCGGATACTCCCAGTCGAGATCGATCGCCGCGAACATCGGGAAGCGCTTGAACAGATCGAGGATGCTGTTGATCAGTGTCTTGCGCCGCGCCGGGTCGGCAACCACCCAGTGAAACGCCTCGCTCATCGTCCAGCCGCCGATACTGAACGACAGCACCAGATCGGGATTCTTTGCCTTCAACTTACGCAGGCCGCCCAACACGCCTTGCGCGGTTTCCTGACGGAACAGCGCCTGATAGTCGTTGCTCACCCAGCCCGGGAAGCCACAGTTGCGATACGAAGCGACATCGCCCCATGCATCGACGAAAGTCGCCTCGTCTTTCTTGCGGCCGAAATCCTGCGCGGCCCGGTTGATGGTGTACTGCTTCTCGCCGTTGTCGCCGATAATGCCGGCAAAGCCGAGCACGAGCTTGTCATACGCATTCGCGTCGAGCAGCATCAGGTCGATGCCGCGGCCACACTGGTCGTCGGCGAACGAGCCGTCGTAGCGTCCGTCGTATTGCGACCAGTCCGTGTAATAGCCGAACACCTTCGAGTCATTCGGCTTGTAGCCGTTGTACACGCGCTTCGCCACGCGGCCGGACGTGTAGCTGAACTTCTCGACTTCGGTCGCCGGCTTGTAGCCGTTCATCTGATACTTCTTTTCCGTCGCACCCTTGGCGCCGGACTTGTCGCCCGGATCGCCGTTGTACACCAGCTTGCTGTTCTGGCGTCCTTGCTGGACGGAGCCGCTTGCAGACGTGGGATTGTTCGTTTGCGTCATAAGAACCTCGTTCATGAAAAGTGGATGTCGAAGGCTACGCACGGTGGCGTTGCCTGATCGACCTGTTCATGTTCGGGCGGCTCATCGACGAACAACATGGAAAATCCATCGAAAATTCGCGGTCCGCCAGCCGGCGACGTAGGCGATTGGCTGAGTCATCTCGCCTACGCCGATCCTCCACACGTCACGGCGTCGAAATGCGCGACCGCCGAAGCAAGTCGCGTGTCGTACGCATGTGTGTGATAAGCCGGACCGTTGTACCGTCGCGCAAAGTCGTCCCATCTACCCTGTTGCAGCGCGCGCAGCATGGCGGCGTCGCGCTCGACGAAACGAACGAATGCGTCCAGCTGGCTTCGCTCATCGATCGTCATCGACGCGGCAAAGTCGGCGGCGCTGGCATAATCCAGGTACAGCCAATGAAGACCCATGATCTGGAATAGCCCCCAGCTGCAGGCTTCGATCGCGCAATCACGATCGAGCCCACTGGCCGCATCGAAACGTTCGTATTCCTGCACGCCACCCAGATAACCGCCGGGTGTCGTATTGACGATCTCGGGAAATTCGCTGCGCCAGCGTTGCGCGGGCAGCGCCGCGGCAACCAGCCGCCGATACATCACATGGCGTTCGAACAGGATCTTCGCGCGGCCGTCCGGCAGAAAGCCAAAGCCCGCGCTCTCGACCTCGACCAGTGCAAGAAGCCGCGCTGGTGCGACACCTAGCGCGTCGCTGGCCTCGGCCACGTCGGCTTCGAACAGCAATCCCGCATCGCGCGACGTTTGCGTGAGCAGCGCGCGAGTCTGCTCGCATACGACGCCTGTGTCCGGCAAGCCACGTCGCTGCTGAAATCGCCGTAGCGCGCTTTGCGTATTGGGGCCCGGCAAACCGTCCACTTCCAGGCGTGGATTTTCCTGCGCAAGCGCCCGCTGTAAAAAGACGACGCTCGTGCCGCGAGTCATTGATGCGTTCATGATCGGTATCCGTGAGGTTGGAAAAAGTCGCGGCAGATAGGAAAGCTAACTGCTGCCGCGACGTGATTCTTTTTCCTCCGGTCCGCGTCCGCCATAGAAGATGGCGAACATTCGCGCCTCGCCTGCCTTGCCGGCTCAGGTCCTGCTGTCTGCCACATGGAAGGCGCGATACTCCATCTGGCTCGAGGATATGTCCGTTACACCGCGTACCCGTCCGGGTTCCTCCATTGGCTGCGACCATTTACCGATGCTACGTTATGCGTATTAAAGGCGCTGGAGTAATTCGTGAGTAAAAACAGTTGCATCGTTCGTTTCGACTGGCGGCATGACCGTGTATCCGTCGGCCATATCGCCGTGCGCGTCGCGGGACAGGAAAAGGAAGTGCTCCGCCTGATGGTGGAGAGCGCAGGACAAGTATGCGACCGTGAAGCATTGATGGGCGTCGTGTGGGGCGAGCGTGCGATCCATATGGACGAGCTCTATCTGACGCAACTGGTCTACCGCTTGCGCAAGTCGTTGAGGCCGCTAGGTCTCGGCGGTCATATCGTGACGATGCCGCGTGCGGGTTATCGGTTCGACCCGGAAGGACTTCGGATCCATACCGAAGAAGCCTCGCCGGATGACACGCCGACGCCGCTTGACGCTCTCTCCACGGATGAACCGCCACCGCGCCGCGCCGGCCTTCGCAACTGGCTTGCGCGGTTGCGCGACAACGTTTCGTATCGGCGGGCATCGTCCGAATCGATCGGCCTGCCCGCGATTCACACCGATGAGGGACTGGTCACTCATGCCGGCGCGACCGTTCATCTAACTGGTTTCGAACGCGCCTTGCTACAGGCGTTCGTCGACCAGCCCGATGTCACGCTCAAGCGTCACGAGTTGATCTCACGGATCTGGGGTGATGAAGAAGACGTCGACGTCAATCGCCTGACGCGCCTGGTGTCGCGCTTGCGGCGTTCGTTGCAGCCGCTCGGACTCGACCAGCAACTGCTCTACATACCTTGTATCGGATATAGATTCTGCCGGACCGTGCCGCCTACGCCCGCTGACATCGGCGAAGTCGAAAGCGGCTCGCTGCCATCAGCAACCGCCGCGCATCCGTCGGTGTCGGGCGTGGATGCCGCGCTCAAGTGGATCGCGCCGTGGTTCGCGTCGCGGCGCACTGTCGTGCTGATCGGCGTGGCGTTGCTTACGCTCACCGCCGCGCTTGCGATGCCGGCGGACCTCGGTAACGGGAGCCGCCTCGGCCGGCCTGTTACCGCAAGGCACAATGGAAGCGCCATTCCGACCACCTGTAGCGCGGATTATGTTCATCACGTGTTCATTCGCGACGTGGTCGACTCAGTGGCGGCGTCGAGTTCCCCAACCGTGCCGGCTACCGTGGACAACGCGTGGAAGCGGATTGTGGTGGATTTGCGCGCGGCGGGCTGCCGTAGCGTGGCGCCTTCCGCTCCTTCGTAACGTCCAGTGCGGATCGGCGAGGCGTCTGTGGGCAGGCTGACGCGCTGCCCTTTTGCTGCGACACCCTATATGGAATGGTCCGCGACATAGGTCCCACGGCGCTGCCCACGCGCGAAAGCGGGTGGGTGGGGCCTGGCGTCACTCGTCGCGATTTGCATCGCAGTTGGGTTGGCGCCGTGGACCGCAGCCCTCGATGCCGGCTCGTCCATCGGCCCTCGGCGTTTGCAGCGACCGGACGATCGGCGCGCACGCCGAACTGGCGACGCTATTGCGGTTCCGCCAGCGGCCACGCGCCCGACAAGACCTTCTCCAGCCAGAACGTGCCGATCACCGTCTTGACGTCAGTGATCTTGCCGGTGCGTACCCACTCGGACACCTCGGCCACACTTGCCGTGAACAGTTCGAGAAATTCGCCTTCGTCGAGCTTGCGCTCACCCGCAGTCAAACCACGCGCGAGGTAGATGTCGATGAATTCGGTCGAATAGGAAATGATCGGGTGAATGCGCGTCAGATAGACGTATTCACGCGCGGTGTAACCCGTCTCTTCGCGCAGTTCACGAATGGCACACGCGAGCGCGCCCTCGTTGGGGTCGAGCTTACCCGCCGGATACTCGACCATGACCTTGCCCATCGGATAGCGATACTGGCTTTCCAGCAACACGCGGCCGTCGTCGAATAGTGGAATGACCATCACGGCACCCGGGTGCTGAACGTATTCGCGCGTGGCGTGCTTGCCGTCCGGCAGGCGAACGGTGTCGCACTTGAGCGTCAGAAACGGACCCTGATGCATCGTTTTGCTCTCGAGACAGGTCTCGGTGAGCGCGGCGTCGTGATCGGGAAGTTCAGCCATATGCGGACCTCAGGACAACTGGGTGCGCCGACGGCGAGACGCCGTCAGCGGCGTTTGACGAGATACTGGAAGGTGAAGCCGGGGAATGCGAACACCACGAATAGCGCGAATGTGATCGCGTAAAACTGCCATCCCTGTTCGAAGCGGTTGCCCGCGCGCGCTTCCAGCAGAAAACCGAGCGCGCCAACCACAAAGTACAGCACGATCAATTCGGCAATCCGGATCCAGCCGCTCTTCTTCGCCGCCTTCAGCGGCACGGCGGCGAAGAGGCGCTGATTCAGGAACGGCAGGTTGGCGCCGACCAGCGCCAACAGCACGATAAACCAACCCGCAGCCGACATCAGAGCAGCAGAGTGTGCTGGATAGCCTGCAGGCAGGCCTTCAACAACGGATCCGGCACGATACCGAGCACCAGTACGGCCACGCCATTCAGTGCCAGCAACGCACGCGTGCTGGTGTCGGCGAGAATCGGCGACTTGTCTTGCGGATCGTCGAAATACATCAGCTTGACGATACGCAGGTAGTAGAACGCGCCAAACAGCGAGGTGATCACGGCCAGCACCGTCAGCCAGGTCAGGCCGGCGTTCATGGTCGCCTGCAGCACCGCGAGCTTCGCGTAGAAGCCGACTGCGGGCGGAATGCCGGCGAGCGAGAACATCATGACCATCATCACGAACGCGAACACCGGGCTACGCTGATTCAGGCCCTTGAAGTCTTCGAGCGTGTCCGCTTCGAAATCGCGGCGAGCCAGCAGCATGATGACGCCGAACGTACCCATCGTCGTGATCAGGTAGACGATGCTGTAGTACATGGCCGAGCCGTACGCGTTGGCGGCGCCCGAGGTCTTGTTGTCGACCACGCCTGCCAAGAGGCCCAGCAGCACGAAGCCCATGTTCGAGATCGCCGAGTACGCGAGCATCCGCTTCACGTTGCGTTGCACGATACCGGTGATATTGCCGACGATCAGCGACAGCGCCGCGAGAATCACCAGCATTTGCTGCCATTCGACTGCCAGCGGCAACAGACCCATCACGAGGAAACGCAAACCCCATGCGAACGCGGCAACCTTCGGACCGCCGCCAACCATCAGCGTCATCGCCGTCGGTGCGCCCTGATACACGTCGGGCACCCACATGTGGAACGGCACCGCGCCCATCTTGAACGCCACGCCCGCCACGATGAAGATCACGCCGAACAGCAGCACGCTCGGATCGTAGTGGCTCGTGCCGATCGCCTTGAACACTTCGTTCAGGTCGAGCGAACCGGTCGCGCCGTACAGCATGGAGATGCCGTACAGCAGAAAGCCGGAAGCCAGCGCGCCGAGCACGTAGTACTTCATGGCCGCCTCGTTCGACGGCGCCGCGTCGCGACGCAGCGCGATCGCACCGTACAGCGACAGCGACATCAGTTCCAGGCCGAGATACAGCGTCAGGAAGTTGTTGCCGGAGATCATGACGAGCTGGCCGAGCAACGAGAACATGCCCAGCAGGAAGAACTCGCCGCGGAACAGACCGCGATCCTCGAGGTAGCGGCGCGAATAGACGATCGACACGGCATAGCCGAGCGTCACCACCGCTTTCATCACGTTGGCGAACGAGTCCACCACATACATATGGCCGAAGTAATAGCGCACTTGCGGGTCGAACGCGTTCATCGCGAACCAGATGCCGGCGACGAGCGTCGAGAAGAACGCGATGAAGTACGTGGTACGGCGACCGGCCTGGCCGACGAACGTGTCGTTGAGCCACGCGACGACAACGGCGAGCATCACCAGCGCGTCAGGCAACAGAGCAGTCATAGGGGCGTTTTGCATGGTCTTTAATTCCTCCGCTCTGCGTTACTGAGGCAACGGCAGCTTTGATTGCGCAACGTGGGAGAGGAGGTTTTCCACGGATACGTGCATCACATCGGTAAAGGGCTTCGGATACAGGCCCATGAACAGCGTCAGTGCGGCGAGCACTGCCAGCATGAAAAATTCGCGACGGTTGATGTCGAGCAGGCTCTTCACGTGATCGTTGGCGATCGCGCCGAAGTACACGCGCTTGTACATCCACAGCGTGTAGGCCGCGCCGAGAATCAGCGTGACTGCCGCGCCGCCGGCGATCCAGAAGTTGTACTGGACTGCCGCCAGAATCACCATGAACTCGCCGACGAAACCGGAAGTACCCGGCAAGCCGCAATTCGCCATGGAGAACAGCATCGCGAACGCCGCGAACTTCGGCATCACGTTGACGACACCGCCGTAATCGGCGATCTGACGCGAATGCATACGGTCATACAACACGCCGATGCTCAGGAACATCGCGCCCGACACGAAGCCGTGCGAGATCATCTGCACGATCGCGCCTTCCACGCCGAGCTGGTTGAAGATGAAGAAGCCGAGCGTCACGAAACCCATGTGCGCGATCGACGAATACGCGACCAGCTTCTTCATGTCCGTCTGCACCATCGCAACCAGGCCGATGTAGATCACGGCGATCAGCGACAGCGTGATGACGACCGGTGCCAGAAAGTGGCTGGCATCCGGCGTGATCGGCAGCGAGAAGCGCAGGAAACCGTATGCGCCCAGCTTCAGCATGATCGCGGCCAGCACGACCGAGCCGCCGGTCGGCGCTTCCACGTGGGCGTCAGGCAACCACGTGTGAACCGGCCACATCGGCACCTTCACGGCGAAGGCCATGAAGAACGCTATGAACAGCAACACCTGAGGTGTCATGGCGATCTGCGCATGCTGCCAGGTGGCGAGGTCGAACGTGCCGGTCTGGGTGTACAGGTACAGCAACGCGACCAGCATCAGCAGCGAGCCCATCAGCGTGTACAGGAAGAACTTGAACGCCGCGTACACGCGGTTCGCCCCACCCCACACGCCGATGATGATGTACATCGGAATCAGCGTCGCTTCGAAGAACACGTAGAACAGCATGCCGTCGGCCGAGCTGAACACGCCGACCATGATGCCCGACAGGATCAGGAATGCGGCGAGGTACTGCGCCACGTTCTTCGTGATCACTTCCCACGCGGCGATCACGACGATCACCGTAATCAGGGCCGTCAACACGACGAACCACATCGAGATGCCGTCAACACCGAGGTGGTAAGTAATGTTGAAGCGCTCGATCCAGTTCGCCTTTTCGACGAACTGCAGATCGGCGGTACTCGAGTCAAAACCGGTAATCAGCGGGATCGTCACGAGGAAGCTGACGACCGAGCCGATGAGCGCGATCCAGCGAGCGGGACCCGGGTTCCGGTCGGAACCGATAGCCAGAACCAGAAGGCCGACGAGGATCGGTAACCAGATCGCGATACTGAGAATCGGATAAGCGTGCATTAGTGTCCCTCGCCTTATTTGCCGCCGAGCGTTACAAACAGGGTCAGGAGCCCCAACATGCCGATAATCATGGCGAACGCGTAGTGGTAGATGTAGCCGGATTGGAGGAAGCGGATCACGCCGGCGAACCAGCCGATAAAGCGTGCGCTGCCGTTGACGATGCCGTCGATCACCACGACGTCGCCTTCCTTCCAGAGACCACGGCCAATTGCCACGGCGCCCCGCGCAAACACGACATCGTTGATCTTGTCCATGTAGTACTTGTTATCGAGCAACGTGTAGATCGGACCGAACGCGCGCTTGATGACAGCCGGCAAGTCCGGACGCACCAGGTACAGGAACCACGCGACCACCACACCCGCCAGCGCCAGCCAGACCGGCAGGCCCGCGACCGAGTGCAGACCCATCGACGCCCAGCCCTGGAATTCTTCAGCCATCTCATGCAGCGCAGGATGGTTCTCGCCGATGAAGATCACCTTGTCGAACGCCACGCCGTGCTGGAAGAAGTCGCCGAACAGCATCGGGCCGATACCGATCGCGCCGATCACCACCGACGGAATCGCCAGCAGCACCAGCGGCAGCCATACCACCCACGGCGTTTCATGCGGCTCGTGAGCGTGGTCGTCATGACCGTGGCCGTGCGCGTCGTGACCATGAGCGTGCGAATCGTGACCGTGAGCGTCATGTGCATGCGCCGCGGCTTCGATGCCCATCGGCGATTCCGGATGCTTCGGACCGCGGAAGCGCTCCTCGCCGTGGAACACCAGGAAGTACATACGGAACGAATACAGCGCGGTGACGAACACGCTCGCCACCACGGCGAAGTACGCGAAGCCCGAGCCCGGCAGATGCGACAGCTTCACCGCGTCGATGATCGAGTCTTTCGAGTAGAAGCCCGAGAAGAACGGCGTGCCGATCAGCGCCAGCGAACCGACCAGCGACGTGATCCACGTGATCGGCATGTACTTGCGCAGGCCGCCCATGTTGCGGATGTCCTGATCGTGGTGCATGCCGATGATCACCGAACCCGCGCCGAGGAACAGCAGCGCCTTGAAGAACGCGTGTGTCATCAGGTGGAACACGGCGACCGAGTAGGCCGAGGCGCCCAGCGCGACCGTCATGTAACCCAGCTGCGACAGCGTGGAATACGCCACCACGCGCTTGATGTCGTTCTGGATGATCCCGAGGAAGCCCATGAACAGCGCGGTAATCGCACCGATGATCATGACGAACGAGAGCGCCGTATCCGACAGTTCGAACAGCGGCGACATGCGCGTGACCATGAAAATGCCGGCCGTCACCATGGTTGCCGCGTGAATCAGTGCGGAGATCGGCGTCGGGCCTTCCATCGAATCCGGCAGCCACACGTGCAGCGGGAACTGTGCCGACTTACCCATCGCGCCGATGAAGAGGCAAATACAGGCCACCGTCAGCAGACCCCAGTCCGTGCCCGGGAAGGTCAAGGCCGCGAGTTCGGTGCGCTTCGCGAACACGTCGCCGTAGTTCATCGAACCGGCGAACGCGAACAGCAGGCCGATACCCAGCAGAAAGCCGAAGTCGCCGATGCGGTTCACGATGAACGCCTTCATGTTCGCGTAGATCGCCGTCGGACGCGTGAAGTAGAAACCGATCAGCAGGTACGACACCAGACCCACCGCTTCCCAGCCGAAGAACAGTTGCAGGAAGTTGTTGCTCATCACGAGCATCAACATCGAGAACGTGAACAGCGAGATGTACGAGAAGAAGCGCTGGTAGCCGTCTTCGTCGGCCATGTAGCCGATCGTGTAGATGTGCACCATGAGCGACACGAAGGTCACCACGCACATCATCATGGCTGTCAGCGAGTCGACCAGGAAGCCGATCTCGAACTTCGTCTTGCCGATCGACATCCATTCGTAGATGGTCGCGTTAAAGCTCGCGCCGTTCAGCACCTGGAAGAAGACGATGGCCGACAGGATGAACGAGATCGCGACGCCGAGGATCGTGACCGAATGCGCACCGGCTCGCCCTACCGCTTTTCCGAACAGCCCGGCAACCAGACAGCCGGCCAGCGGTGCCAGCGGGATCGCCAGCAGCAGGTTTTCATTGAGTATCGTGGACATAACCGCTTTTCCTGAAATTAACCTTTGAGCTGATCGAGATCCTCGACATTGATCGTGTCGAGGCTACGGAACAGGGTCACCAGAATCGCGAGGCCGATTGCCGCTTCGGCTGCGGCAACCGTCAGCACGAAGAAGACGAAGATCTGGCCATGCACGTCGCCGAGGTAATGCGAGAACGCGACGAAATTGGTGTTCACCGCGAGCAGCATCAGCTCGATCGCCATCAGGATGATGATGACGTTGCGACGGTTCAGGAAAATGCCGACGATGCTGATCGCAAACAGGATCGCGCCGAGGACAAGGTAATGGGCAAGGGTCAACATGATTTCTATCTCCTGTCCGCTCAGCTGTTCTTGGCTGGTGCCGAGTCGGCCGCTGCTGCTGCCGCTGCCGCGGCTTCTTCCGCCGCGACGGTAGCCGCGGTCTTTTCCGATTTCATCTTCACGACGCGCACGCGGTCTTGAGCGCGTACCTTGACCTGCTCGCTGACGTTCTGACGTTTGCTGTCTTTCTTGTGACTCGTGGTCAGCGCAATCGCCGCGATGATCGCCACCAGCAGCACCAGACCGGCCACTTCGAACGCGAAGATGTAGTCCGTGTAGATGACCTTGCCGATCAGGCGGGTGTTCGACCAGTCGCCCATACCGTTAGCGGCGGCCGTGGTGTCGCGCAGCGCCGTGGCGGTCGCGCCATAGCCGTGCCACAGGATCAGCGCGGTTTCGATCACGATGATCGCGCCCACCAGGGTGGCCATCGGCACGAAGCGTTTGAAGTCTTTGCGCAGCACGTCGATATTGATGTCCAGCATCATCACGACGAACAGGAACAGCACCATCACCGCACCGACGTAGACCAGCACCAGCAGGATTGCAAGGAACTCGGCCTCCAGCAGCATCCAGATCGCGGCTGCATTGAAGAACGCCAGCACCAGAAACAGTGCGGACGACACCGGGTTGCGCGAGGTGATCACCTTCAGCCCTGAAACCACCAGGAGCAGCGCGAAGATGTAGAACAGTACGGTCGTGAATTCCATGATTACCGGTTCATCGTTAGGCCATCGTCAGGCATTGTTCTTTGGCACGTGTGACTGGCATAGCGCCAGAACAGCCGCACAGGTGCGCCGTGCCGCGGCGTTCGGGCCGCGGCGCCCGGCCCGACAACAGGCCGTGATTGCTGCAATTACTGCTTTTTCAACTGAAACGCTTCAACGATACGGTGCGTCGGCTGCCTTGTTCGCAGCGATCTCCGTTTCATAGCGATCGCCCACAGCCAGCAGCATGTCTTTCGTGAAGTACAGGTCGCCACGCTTTTCGCCGTGGTATTCGAGAATGTGCGTTTCGACGATCGAATCGACCGGGCAGCTCTCTTCGCAGAAACCGCAGAAGATGCACTTGGTCAGGTCGATGTCATAACGCGTGGTGCGGCGGGTGTTGTCCGCACGCGTTTCCGACTCGATCGTAATGGCGAGCGCCGGGCACACCGCTTCACACAGCTTGCAGGCTATGCATCGTTCTTCACCGTTTTCATAACGGCGCAGCGCGTGCAGGCCGCGGAAACGCGGCGAGATCGGGGTCTTCTCTTCCGGGAATTGCACGGTGACTTTGCGCTGGAACGTATAACGTCCGGTCAGCGCGAGGCCTTTGAGCAGCTCCGTGAGGAAGAAGGTCTTGAAAAAGTTTTGGATTGCGGTCATAGGTTCATCCGCCCTTTATTTCCAGATGTTCAACGGCGACATGATCCAGAAGCCGACCACGATGAGCCACACCACGCAAACCGGAATGAAAATCTTCCAGCCCAGACGCATGATCTGGTCATAGCGGTAGCGAGGGAATGTGGCACGCGCCCAGATGAACACCGACAACAGCAAGAAAACCTTCAGCACAAGCCAGAAGATGCCCGGGATAAACGACAGGAACCCGAACGGTGCGCTCCAGCCGCCGAGGAACAGTGTTGCGGCCAATGCCGAGATCACGATCATGTTGATGTACTCGGCGAGGAAGAACAGCGCGAACGCCATACCCGAGTAATCGATCATGTGGCCCGCGACGATTTCCGACTCCCCTTCCACCACGTCGAACGGGTGACGGTTCGTTTCGGCGATGCCCGAGATGAAGTACACGACGAACATCGGCAGCAGCGGAAGCCAGTTCCACGACAGGAAGTTCAAGCCGTATGAGGCGAAGATGCCATGTTCCTGCGAAGCGACGATGCCCGACAGATTCAGCGTGCCAGCGGTCATCAGCACGACGACGAGCGCGAAGCCCATCGAGATTTCGTACGACACCATCTGCGCCGCGGCGCGCATGGCGCCGAGAAACGCGTACTTCGAGTTCGACGCCCAGCCGGCCAGGATCACGCCGTACACGCCGATCGACGAAACCGCCATCGCGTACAACAGACCGGCGTTGATGTCGCCGAGCACCGCGCCCGCCTGGAACGGAATCACCGCCCAGACCGCGAAGGCCGGCACCACCACCATGATCGGCGCGATCATGTAGATCCAGCGGCTGGCTTGCGCGGGCTGAATCACTTCTTTCAGCAGCAGCTTAAGCACGTCGGCGATCGGCTGCAGAAGACCTGCGGGGCCGACGCGGTTCGGGCCGAGACGCACGTGCATCCAGCCGATCAGCTTCCGTTCCCACAGAATCAGGTAAGCCACGCACAGCAGGATCACGACGGCCACCACCAGGATGCGCACCAGTGCCCACACCGTGGGCCATGCCACACCGAGAAGCTGGGTGCCGCCCGAGTTGATCGTATCGAACAAGCTCATTTACGCCTTCTCCACCACCAGTTCACCGAACAGGCTGCCCAGCGCTGCACCGGCCGGCGTAGCCGCCGATACGCGGACGACCGTCTCCGCAAGATTCGCGTCGCGCACGGCCGGCAACTGCACCGATTGCTCGCCCTGGCGCACGCGCACTGCGTCGCCTTCCTTCAAACCCAGTTTGTCGAACAGCGCAGCCGGCAGACCGACTGTGTTCGCTGCGCGTGCCGCTGCGGTCAGATGCAGCGACTCCGCGCGACGCACCAGCGCGTCGGCGTGATAGATCGGCACGTTCGCAATGCGCTCGAACTTGCCTTCCGCCGCCTTAGCCGCCTTGCCGCGCGCAACTGCGACGCCCGTCTTGTTCGACAGACGCGAGTTCAGTTCGCCGTCGCCGAGAGCGGCCGTACGCACTTCCTCCGACGTATCGAATTCGAAGCCCGGCACGCCCAGCAGGCTGCCCAGCACACGCAACACCTTCCATGCCGGACGCGTGTCGCCGAGCGGGCGTACCACGCCGTTGAACGTCTGCACCGTACCTTCGGCATTCACGAACGTACCGGCGGTTTCCGTGAACGGCGCGATCGGCAGCAGCACGTCGGCGTATTCGGCGCCGGTCTGGAACGGCGACAGCACGACCACCATTTCAGCCTGCTTCAGCGCGGCCAAAGCCTGCGCCGGATTGGCCGTGTCGAATTCCGGCTCGACGTTCAGCAACACATAACCCTTGCGCGGCTGCTCGAACACGTCGCGAGCGTTCAGACCGCCCTCACCCGGCAATGCGTTCACCAGATGCGCACCAACCGTGTTGGCCGCTTCCGTGAGGAAGCCCAGCGTCGCGCCGGTCGCGTCCGCGATCCATTGCGCTGCGGCGTGGATGAGCGCGAAATCCGGATGACGGACCGCACCGTTGCCCAGCAACACGAGGCGGCGTTCGCCCGAAGCGAGCGACTTGGCGACCTGCTTGTCCGCATCCGTAGGCTGCGTGCCGGCGAAAGCTTCCGGCAGCGCGACGCCATTGGCTTCCGACACTGCGCCGGCAATGCCAGCCAGCGCGTCGAGCCATGCGGACGGCGCGGCAACCACGCGCTCCGCTTGCGGAATCAGCGCGTCGTCATTCGTGGACTGCACCAGCGTGAGCTTCGCGCCGCCCTTGGCAGCTTGACGCAAACGCGCGGCGAACAGCGGATGGTCGCGGCGCAGATCCGAGCCGATCACCAGCGCGGCGTCGACGTTCGACAGATCGGCGATGGCGGTGCCGAGCCACGGCGCGCCATTGACCGGCGCGGAGAAATCCGACTGACGCAGACGGAAGTCGACGTTAGGCGTGCCCACCGCTTGCGCCAGTTGCTTCAACAGGAAGAGTTCTTCGACCGTGCTGTGGGCGCTGCCGAGCGCGGCCAGCGCGTTCGCGCCGTGGTCGCCCTTGATACCCTTCAAACCCTTCACCACGTATTCGAGCGCGGTTTGCCAGTCGGTCTCGACCCACTTGCCGCCTTGCTTGAGCATCGGCTGCGTCAGACGCTCGGGGCTGTTCAGCCCTTCGTACGAGAAGCGGTCCTTGTCCGAAATCCAGCATTCGTTGATGGATTCGTTTTCGAACGGCAGCACGCGCATCACGCGATTGCTCTTCACTTGCACCACGAGGTTCGCGCCGACGGAATCGTGCGGGCTCACCGACTTGCGGCGCGACAGTTCCCACGTGCGGGCGCTGTAACGGAACGGCTTGCTGGTGAGCGCGCCGACCGGGCACAGATCGATCATGTTGCCCGACAGCTCGGAATCCACCGTCTTGCCGACAAACGACGTGATTTCCGAATGCTCGCCGCGGCCCAGCATGCCGAGTTCCATCACGCCGGCCACTTCCTGGCCGAAACGGACACAACGCGTGCAGTGGATGCAACGCGACATTTCTTCCATGGAGATCAGCGGGCCGACGTTCTTGTGGAACACCACGCGCTTTTCTTCGCTATAGCGCGATGCCGACTTGCCGTAACCCACGGCCAGATCCTGCAACTGACACTCGCCACCCTGGTCGCAAATCGGGCAATCCAGCGGGTGGTTGATCAGCAGGAATTCCATCACGGCTTGCTGACCCTTCACCGCCTTGTCCGACTTGGTGCGCACGATCATGCCGGCCGATACCGGCGTGGCGCATGCGGGCACCGCCTTCGGCATCTTTTCGACATCGACCAGACACATCCGGCAGTTGGCCGCAATCGACAGCTTCTTGTGATAGCAGAAGTGAGGAATGTACGTGTCGACCTTATGCGCAGCCTGGATCACCATGCTGCCTTCAGGCACCTCTACTTTCTTGCCGTCTATTTCAAGTTCAACCATGATGGTCAATCTTCCTTAACCTGTTACCGCTCAATCGTTCGCCTGTTCATCGCCCGTTTCAGGCGATGAATCCCGCGGTTGACGTGTTCTGGTGCGTGCCTGTTCAGCGCACTTACGTGTGCTTGTCTGCGCTCAAGCCGCCACTGTTTCCGACGCCGCTGCTGCGCCGGCGTGACCGCCGACGAGGCAATGCTTGTGGGCGACGTGATATTCGAACTCGTTCCAGTAGTGCTTGAGCATGCCGCGAACCGGCATGGCCGCCGCATCGCCGAGCGCGCAAATCGTGCGGCCCATGATGTTTTCGGCGACCGAGTTCAGCAGATCCAGATCTTCCGGACGGCCAAGCCCATGCTCGATACGATGCACGACGCGATACAGCCAGCCCGTGCCTTCGCGGCAAGGCGTGCATTGACCGCACGACTCTTCGTAGTAGAAATAAGACAGGCGCAACAGCGAGCGCACCATGCAACGCGTCTCGTCCATGACAATGACCGCGCCCGAACCCAGCATCGACCCCTGCTTGGCGATCGAGTCGTAGTCCATGTCGGTCTGCATCATGATGTCGCCCGGAATGACCGGTGCCGACGAGCCGCCAGGAATCACGGCCTTGATCTTCTTACCGCCGCGCATACCGCCGGCCAGTTCCATCAGCGCGGAGAACGGCGTGCCGAGCGGAATTTCATAATTGCCCGGACGCTCGACGTCGCCCGCGATCGAAAAGATCTTCGTGCCGCCGTTATTCGGCTTGCCGATCTCGAGGTAATTCTGCGGACCGATTGCGAGCAGGAACGGCACTGCGGCAAATGTCTCGGTGTTGTTGATCGTGGTCGGCTTGCCATACACGCCGAAGCTCGCCGGGAACGGCGGCTTGAAGCGCGGCTGGCCTTTCTTGCCTTCCAGCGATTCGAGCAGCGCGGTTTCTTCGCCGCAGATATAGGCGCCGTAACCGTGGTGCGCATGCAGTTCGAACGAGAAACCCGAACCCATGATGTTTTCGCCGAGGAACCCGGCGCGGCGAGCTTCGTCCAACGCTTGTTCAAAGCGTTTGTAGACTTCCCAGATTTCGCCGTGGATATAGTTGTAGCCGACCGTAATGCCCATCGCGTACGCGCCGATGGCCATGCCTTCGATCAGCGCATGCGGATTGAAGCGCAGGATGTCGCGGTCTTTGAACGTACCCGGTTCGCCTTCGTCCGAATTGCAGACGAGGTACTTCTGGCCGGGGAACTGACGCGGCATGAAGCTCCACTTCAGGCCGGTCGGGAAGCCTGCACCGCCTCGGCCACGCAGACCCGACGCCTTGACGTCGGCAATCACCTGCTCGGGCGGAATCTTCTCTTCCAGAATACGGCGCAGCTGGGCATAACCGCCGCGCGCCACATAGTCTTCGAGATGCCAGTTATCGCCGTTCAGGCCGGCGAGAATCAGCGGTTTGATGTGACGATCGTGTAAACACGTCATTTCGAAAGTTCCTCGAGCAGCTGGTCGATCTTCGCGCGGCTCATGAAGCTGCACATGCGATGGTTGTTCACCAGCATCACCGGCGCGTCGCCGCACGAGCCCATGCACTCACCTTCTTTCAGGGTGAATTTGCCGTCGGGCGTGGTTTCGCCGAAATCGATGCCGAGCTTCTGCTTCAGATATTCAGCCGCGCTGTCCGAGCCGCCGTCCGGGCCAAGCTGACACGGCAGGTTCGTGCAGAGCGTGATCTTGTACTTGCCGACAGGCGAGGTCTCGTACATCGTGTAGAAGGTAGCCACCTCCTGCACGGCGACTGCCGGCATGCCGAGATAGTCCGCGACGAACTGCATGAGTTCGGGCGACAGCCAGCCATGCTCTTCCTGAGCAGTGGCCAACGCCGACATCACGGCGGACTGTTTCTGATCGGCGGGATACTTCGCGATCGCACGATCGATTTCTTTCAGGCCTTCAGCTGAGATCATTTTCAGACACGACTCTTTCAATTCCTACCGAACGAAAACCCGTCGCTCACATCATGCTGCGACAGACCCGGCGTTCCTTGCTTGACGCGCGCTTCAGTGCAACCTGAAGACGCGCGCCGATGAATACGTCCTAGCGATCCACTTCGCCGAACACGATGTCCTGCGTGCCGATGATCGTCACGGCGTCGGCGATCATGTGACCGCGCGCCATTTCATCGAGCGTGGACAGGTGGGCATAGCCCGGCGCGCGGATCTTCAGGCGATACGGCTTGTTGGCGCCGTCCGAGATCAGGTAGATGCCGAACTCGCCCTTCGGATGCTCGACAGCGGCGTACGCCTCGCCTTCCGGTACGTGGAAGCCTTCCGTGAAGAGCTTGAAGTGGTGAATCAACTCTTCCATGTTCGACTTCATGCCCACGCGCGACGGCGGCGCAACCTTGTGATTGTCGATCATCACGGGGCCGGGATTCTTACGCAGCCACTCAATGCACTGTTTCACGATGCGCGTGGATTGGCGCATTTCTTCGACGCGAACCAGATAGCGGTCGTAGCAATCGCCATTCACACCGACCGGAATGTCGAAATCGAGCTTGTCGTAGACTTCGTACGGCTGCTTCTTGCGCAGATCCCACTCGATACCCGAGCCGCGCAGCATGGCGCCGGTCATACCGAGGTTCAGCGCGCGCTCCGGACTCACCACGCCGATACCGACCAGACGTTGCTTCCAGATCCGGTTGTCGGTGAGCAGCGTTTCGTATTCGTCGACGCACTTCGGGAAACGCGTGAAGAAATCGTCGATGAAGTCGAGCAGCGAACCCTGGCGGTTCTCGTTCATCTTCGACAATGCCTTCGCATTGCGAATTTTCGATGCCTTGTATTGCGGCATTGCGTCAGGCAGATCGCGATAGACGCCGCCCGGCCGATAGTAAGCTGCGTGCATCCGTGCGCCGGACACCGCTTCATACACGTCCATCAGGTCTTCACGTTCGCGGAACGCATACAGGAACACCGCCATGGCGCCGACGTCGAGTGCGTGCGCGCCGATCCACATCAGGTGGTTCAGCACGCGCGTGACTTCGTCGAACATGACGCGAATGTATTGCGCGCGGATCGGCACCTCGATGCCGAGCAGCTTTTCGATCGCCATCACGTAGCCGTGCTCGTTGACCATCATCGACACGTAGTCGAGACGGTCCATGTACGGCACCGACTGAATGAATGTTTTGGTTTCGGCGAGCTTTTCAGTCGCGCGATGCAGCAGGCCGATGTGCGGATCGGCGCGCTGGATGACTTCGCCGTCGAGTTCGAGCACGAGGCGCAGTACACCGTGCGCTGCCGGGTGCTGAGGGCCGAAGTTGAGCGTGTAGTTCTTGATCTCTGCCATGGCGTTCTCTTAGTGTTTCAGACCGCCATAGCGATCTTCGCGGATCACGCGCGGCGTGATTTCCCGCGGCTCGATCGTCACAGGCTGATAGACGACGCGCTTTTCTTCCGGGTCGTAACGCATTTCGACGTAACCGGAGACAGGAAAATCTTTACGGAACGGGTGACCGATGAAACCGTAATCGGTGAGGATACGGCGCAGGTCCGGGTGGCCTTCGAAGACGATGCCGTACAGGTCGAATGCCTCGCGCTCGTACCAGTTGACCGAATTCCAGATTTCGACGACGGACGGCAGGATCGGCACTTCGTCGTCCGGTGCGAACACGCGCAGACGCAAACGCCAGTTGTTCTGCACCGACAACAAATGCAGAACGGCCGCGAAACGCGGACCGTCATAAGCGCCTTCGGCGTAGGTCTGATAGTCGACGCCGCACAGATCCACGCATTGCTCGAAACCGAGCGAGCGGTCGTCGCGCAGACGGGTTGCCACATTGAGGTAGTCGCCAGCCTTCACGACGATCGTCAACTCACCGATTGCCTCGGTAGTGCTCTGCAGGAGGCCGCCAAAGGCCGCCTCGAGGTTCGCTTTCAGGGTCTCGAGTTTGCTTGCCATATTGTGGGGGAGGCTTTGGCCTTATTGACGGGCGATTGTGTTGGTGCGGCGAATCTTGGCCTGCAACTGGATCACGCCGTACACCAGCGCTTCCGCCGTGGGCGGGCAACCGGGCACATAAACGTCGACCGGCACGATCCGATCGCAGCCGCGCACCACCGAATACGAGTAGTGGTAATAGCCACCACCGTTCGCGCACGAACCCATCGAAATCACCCAGCGCGGCTCGGCCATCTGGTCATAGACCTTGCGCAGAGCCGGCGCCATCTTGTTGCACAGCGTGCCGGCGACGATCATCACGTCCGACTGACGCGGACTCGGACGAAACACCACGCCAAAACGGTCGAGGTCATAACGGGCGGCACCCGCATGCATCATCTCGACCGCACAGCACGCAAGACCAAACGTCATCGGCCACAGCGAGCCGGTGCGCGTCCAGTTGATCAGTTTGTCAGCTGTGGTGGTGACAAACCCTTCCTTCAAGACCCCTTCGATACTCATTTGCTTTCCACTCCAGACGGGGTGGCAAGCCTTGGCCACCCGCGCAAACCGGCGATTAATCCATCATTCCCAGTCGAGGCCGCCTTTTTTCCAGATGTAGGCGAAGCCCAGCAGGAATTCGAGCAGGAAAATCATCATCGCCATGAAGCCCGGCCAGCCGATGTCGCGCAGGGCAACGCCCCACGGGAACAAGAACGCGGTTTCAAGGTCGAAAATGATGAACAGAATGGCGACGAGGTAATAGCGCACATCGAACTTCATGCGCGCATCTTCGAATGCTTCGAAGCCGCACTCGTACGGTGCGTTTTTCTCGGTATCAGGCTTATTGGGACCGAGGATCTTGCCGATACTGACCAGCGCCACGCCTAAACCAGTGCCCACAACGAGGAACAACAAGACGGGGAAATAGGCTGCGAGGTTCAAGACAGTCCTCAATCGGTTGGGTTCTGAGTGCCGTCAGGAGCATAGCACTCCTGACGCGAAATCACTTCCGAAACGCACATGTCGCAAGCCCAACGCAAGCCGCACGCCAGAAGTGAAAATGCCAGCCGAAGCGAAGCAAGCGGCTGGCATTTAGATAACATTTTGGTGCCGACGGCGAGACTCGAACTCGCACAGCTTTCGCCACTACCCCCTCAAGATAGCGTGTCTACCAATTTCACCACGTCGGCACTGCATGCAATCCGGGAAAACAACTTATAAAACCCGCGAATCGCTTCAAGACTTGAATTATAACTGGTCTAAACAGTTTGTTCAACGCACAAAAGCACTTTGAACGAAAATTTATTTCGGTACATCAGTCGCAGGAACGGATGCAGCCGATGCCGGCAAAACAGCCGAGCCACCTGCCGGTGCCGAAGCAGCCGAAGCCGCGACCGGCGCAGTCACCGCCGCGCCCAGCAAGCCTGCGGAAGGTTTCGCCCGATATGCACCAAGGTACGTGAGCGTCAGCGTGGTGACAAAAAACACCGCGGCGAGAACCGCCGTTGTACGTGACAAAAAGTTTGCCGAACCGGTCGCACCGAACAGACTGCCCGACGCTCCGCTACCAAAAGCCGCGCCCATATCGGCGCCTTTGCCGTGTTGCAGCAAGACGAGGCCAATCACCCCGAGTGCCGACAACAGCTGAACGACGATAATCAATGTTTTCAAATACAGCATCACACTCACCTGAGTCTTTATTTAACCGCGCGACACACTACGTGTTGCACGGGATGGGGTCATCCTCGCCAAGGCGCCCTGCTCAACCGGCGACGCTCGTTGCGGCTGCCGCCTTGCAGATCGCCAGGAAATCCTGGTCTTTCAACGACGCGCCGCCGATCAGGCCACCGTCGATATCCGGCTGGCGGAACAATTCTTCCGCGTTTTCCGGCTTTACACTGCCACCGTACAGCAGCGGCACATCCGCCACCGCCGCACCCTTTGCCGCCAGACGCGCACGCAGGAACGCATGAACCGCCTGCGCCTGCTCCGAACTCGCGCTCTTGCCGGTGCCGATCGCCCAGACCGGCTCATAAGCAACGACGATCCGCGCCGCCTCTTGCACCGACAATTTCGCCAGCACTTCGTCCAGCTGCATGCCGACCACCTGCTCGGTCGAACCGGCTTCGCGCTCTTCAAGCGTTTCACCAACGCAGACGATCGGCGTCAAACCGGCCTCCAGCGCGCGCTGTGTTTTCACTGCGACCAGTTCTGCGCTTTCGCGATGATAGGCACGGCGCTCCGAGTGCCCGACGATCGCGAGCGTGGCGCCGAACTCCACCGCCATAGGCGCGGCCACTTCGCCGGTATAGGCGCCATGCGTGAACGCTGACACGTCCTGCACGCCCCACACGACCCGGCTGCCTTCCAGCAACGATTGAGACTGCGCGAGATACGGACTCGGCACGCAGACGCCGACGCGCACGTCGGCCGGCAATTCGCCCGCGCCTTGCGCCACCGCCTGCAACAGCGTGGCATTCTCAGCGAGGCGCCCGTGCATCTTCCAGTTACCGACTACCAGTTTGGCTCGTTGTTTCGACATCGTCTCGTCTTGTCTTGGCGGCGGACTTCGTTTGCGCTTACAGTCCGCCTTTCGGATTCATGCGGCGTGCGCAAAACGCGCAATTTTACTGCGTGGGGTGGATCGGGTCAAACTGACCGTGTCAAGCGTCCTGACCCCAAGACAGTACGATCTTGCCGACGTGCGTGCTGCTTTCCATCAGCGTGTGCGCGTCGGCGGCCTGCGCGGCCGGAAACACGCGATGCACCACGGGCTTGATGCGCCCGTCTTCGAGATGCGGCCACACGCGTTCTTTGAGTTGCGCGGCAATCTTCGCCTTGAATTCGATCGACCGCGGACGCAGCGTCGAACCGGTCAACGTCAAACGGCGGCGCAGCACTTCGTTCAGATTCAGCTCCGCTTTCGCGCCACCCAGCAACGCGATCAGCACGATGCGTCCGCCGTCGGCCAAGGCCGTCAACTCGCGCGATACGTAACTGCCCGCCACCATGTCGAGCACCACGTCGACGCCGCGGTCGTTCGTCAACGACTTGATCACTTCGACGAAATCTTCGGTCTTGTAGTTGATCGCCCGTTCGGCGCCCAACGCTTCACACGCACGGCACTTCTCGTCCGAACCGGCGGTCGCGAACACGCGGAAACCCAGCGCATGCGCAATCTGGATCGCCGTCACGCCGATGCCGCTGGAACCACCCTGCACGAGCAGCGTTTCGTTCGGCGCGCCTTCGCCCTTACCGAGTTGCGCACGGTCGAACACATTGCTCCACACCGTGAAAAACGTTTCCGGCAGCGAAGCCGCCTCGACGTCAGACAAACCGGCCGGCACCGGCAGGCACTGCAGCAACGGCGCGACCGCGTATTCCGCGTAGCCGCCACCAGCCAGCAACGCACACACGCGATCACCCACCTTCAGGCCAAACGGATTGTTCTTCTCGTCGATCGTACCGCCGACGATTTCGCCCGCCACTTCCAGCCCCGGCAGATCCGACGCGCCCGGCGGCGGCGCATAGCCGCCCTTGCGCTGGAACACGTCAGGACGGTTGATGCCGGATGCGGCCACCTTGATCAGCACCTCGCCCGCGGCCGGTTGCGGCGTGGGCCGCTCCGCCAGTTTCAGAACATCCGGTGCACCGAATTCGGTGATTTCGATCGCTTTCATCTGCGTCAACTCCAAGATTGGATTGCGTTGCATGCCGGGATGAACAACTAGAGTACCCGTTTCTCAT
>NZ_JARESR010000049.1:0-42229 GCF_046028015.1 Paraburkholderia sp. RL17-383-BIF-A
GTTTTGTAAGCGGGTGGCCTCGGGCGGGGGGGGGGGGCGGGGGGGGGGGGGGGGGGGTTGGGTGGCGGGTGTGGGGGGGGGGGGGGGGGTGGCCGTCGGCGTCGGGGTAGGCGTCGGGGTAGGGGTCGGCGTCGGGGTCGGCGTGGGAGTCGGCGTCGGTGTTGCAGCGGCCGCCTTAATCCAGCATGACTTGCCGTAGCCATAGGCCGGGTCGGTCTGCGACACTGCGCCGACATAGCACCCGACGCCATTGCTGAACGTATGCGGCGCGGTCAACATCACCGACGGCGCGTTGGGCGGAACCGCACCAAACACCACCGAGGCCGTTCCGAGGAAAGAGCAGTTGCCATTCTCCTGGGCGCACAACTTGTATTGCTGTCCCGAGACCGTGATGGTGCTTGCCTGAGCCTGCGCGCTTTGCGCCGCAAACGATGCCAACACTGTTGCCGATGCAACTCCCAATAGTTTCAAGTATCTCGTCATTGTCCGTAAGTTCGCTAAAAGCAGGTTTTCCCCGAGGATTCAGCAAGATCGACCAGTCGTCCCGCTTTGGCGTTATTGAGTACAGAGAGAGGTGAACCTGAGAACGCGCCGACCGCGTTCATTGCTGACGAAGCTAAAGCTTCGATGTACTGCTATTCGTGGCGGACCTACTCGCCGTGCGCGCAGGCTGACCAGCGCCAAATAGCGGCGCGATCAACATTGCAACCCAGAGTCGGCCCAACTTCTATTTATTACGTTATGCTTACTATTCTGTCGAGAAGTAATCCCTCGACAAGCCGCTACCCGCTACTACGCATGGATTTTCGACACAGTGGATCGAACGCGACACGCACCAAAATCAAACCGCACGCACCGCTTGCGTGAAAAAATCAAGCGTTTTCCTGAGCGACGCAAAGCGCTACGCCGGTCACCCGACCGGGAAAACGCCACAAGGGGGTCATGCAGGTCGCCGAAGCAACTGGAACATCTGCCGAGGCTCGCGCTGACAGACCGGCGCACCTCATGGTTGACAAACAAAACTCGTACCAACACGAACAACTTAGACACTTAGGATGACGAATAATCAACCCAGTTTCTTTTCGTATACCGTTGACTGTCCATTATTGACGTGAACCCGTTGTCTCGGCAGCGATCGAGGTGTGTCCTCGTCTTGCGAGTCGGGTTCGGAACCAAAAAACAATTGATCCGTGCGGGTCTGCCACCTTCGCCTCAATGTCGGCGAGCGACAGCGTGCTGTCGAAATCGAAGTGCGCGCAGCGTTCCACCAGCACGCTTCGCGTACAAAAATCAGTCCGTCGACGCGCGGCAACCACTACCGTAACTGTTACAGGAAAAACGGTGCTCGACCGCATGCCCGGTATTAGTTACAGAACTTTTTGGCAGACGAATTATAAACGTTTCATCCGCGTAACGTGCCGGGGTTCAAGGGCGATAAGTGATAAGAGCAAGAAACTACGAGATGATCCGGGCAGAGATTTTCGAATCGAGGGTGAATGGAAAAACTCCGCCTCGCGGCAATGCGTAAAACGCAAATCTTTGATTCGTCAGTTTATTAAAGGCACCGTTCAGCCTCAGCGCTTCACCTGTGCAATTTTTATATTGGTAATACAAAAAGGCTCGCGTCCGCCGCGAGCCTCAAGACACAAGAACCAGACGATTACTCGTCAGGCGCTGCGTGCAACTGCACGCATGTTATTGCGCCGCCGTAGCTAGCAACACGGGATCGTTGCGATACAGATCCGGGAACATGCGCTTCAGGTCGGCCACTTTCGGCAAATCGTTAATGGCAATGTATGGGTGATTCGGATGCAGCGCGAGGAAGTTCTGGTGATAGCTTTCCGCCGTATAGAAGCCTTTGAAGTCCTCCACACGAGTCACGACCGGCGCAGCAAACACATGAGCGTTGTTCAGTTGTGCGATATACGACTGCGCAATACCGCGCTGCGTGGCATTCACGGGGAAAATCGCCGAGCGATATTGCGTGCCGTGGTCAGGGCCCTGATAGTTCAACTCTGTGGGATTGTGCGCAACCGAGAAGAATATCTGCAGCAATCGCCCATACGTGATCTGCGTTGGGTCGTAGGTGATCTGCACCGACTCCGCGTGTCCCGTATCGCCGTCGCTGACGGTTTCGTATTGCGCGGTGGAAGCCGCGCCTCCGCTATAACCGGACGCGACCTGTTTCACGCCACGCACATGTTCGAACACACCTTGCACGCCCCAGAAACAGCCTCCCGCCAGCACCGCCGTTTCACTATGCGTTGCAACGCCCTTCTCGTCCTGTACGGGAGCCGGGATCTTCGTGGCGGCTTCAGCCGAATGCGCGACGTGCTGCGCGGCCACAACGCCCAAAGCAACTACAACGAGACCTGTGAGTCGAGTAACGGAGAAACGTTTCCGCGGCGACGCGGTGCGGGTGGATATCGTATGCATGATGGTCATTCCTTTGGATCAGCTTGAAGTTGAGTCAGGCCGCTCGCGTCGGCTTAACCGAATGTGAAGGCAAATGCCTGCACACCCGGATCGAGAAACTCGATCGAGAACGTGTGGTCCTCGACCTGGCCGGTTTGCCGCACCAGTTGATAGAGACGTTGCCCGGTCACGATGCCGCTGCCGTCAGCGGCGACATCGGTGCCGTGCGAGGCGCGAGGCGCGGCACCGTCGACACTCACACGAAACCGCACTGGCTTGCCGTCCTTACCCGGCCCGAGCACCAGATGCAGGTCGCGCGCATGAAAGCGATACACGATACGTCCAGACGCGGCGACGAGCGTGGCTTGCTCCGCACCCACGTTCCATGAACCGGCGAACCCCCAGTCATTCACGGCTGGTTGCGACGGCGCTGCATACGTGTGCGCCTTGTCCTCGACCGCCCCGCCCGGCGACGCGAAGTTCTCCGCGCGCTGATAACCGACATAGGTTTCCGGCGATTGCATATCGGCGTTGTCGGCAGCGGCTTGCACGCCTTGTGCGCCGGTGCTCGCAATACCGATTGCGATATTCGACGCATTCGCGTGGCCCGCTTCGGCCAGCAGTTGCTGGATCACCTTTTCCGATTCCGCGTAATCGCCTTCGCCAAAGTGGTGATAGCGAATCTGCCCTTTCGCGTCGACGAAATAGTGCGCGGGCCAGTACTGATTATTCAGCGCACGCCAGATCGCATAGTTGTTGTCGATCGCAACGGGGTAGTCGACCCCCAGGTCATGCGTGGCCTTCTTCACGTTGTCGATATTACGCTCGAAGGCGAATTCCGGCGCATGCACACCGATCACGACGAGCCCCTGATCCTTGTACTTCTGCGCCCACGCTTTGACATACGGCAGCGAACGCAGGCAGTTGATACAGGAGTATGTCCAGAAATCGATCAGCACGACCTTGCCGCGCAAGTCCTGCAGTGTAAGCGGCGGCGAATTGAGCCATTGGACCGCGCCGTTCAGCGGAGGCAGCACACCCTCGACCGGCAGTGGCGCCGCAGCGGCGGCGGTGCGCATTATCGCGCCGCCCGACATCGCGGCGGAGACCGGTTCGACCACCGCGCCGCCTTGCGTCGCCGGGTTGGCGCTCCTCATCGCGCCGCCGGCGGAGACGTGCGCCGGATTCTCGCCGACCGGCGACTTGCCCGGCGCCGCGTTCGGTGAAAGCGTGTCGACGAGCTTCTGTTCGAGACCGCCGGTGGCGACCGTCGAAACACGAGCGAGTACGCCGGTGTCGAATCCGAGCGCGATCGCAGCTACGCCGAACAACATCGCTGCACCAATTCCGCGGCGGACCCATTCGCCCGCGCCCAATGACCGTTTCATCGCCGTGAACACCTTGCCGCCGATCAGGAGCGCCACCGCCAGCGACGTCGCCGCGCCGGCAGCATAAGCCGCCAGCAGCAACGTAGTACCCACGCTCGCGCCGCGCAGTGCCGCGCCGGTCAGCACGAGGCCGAGAATCGGCCCGGCGCACGGCGCCCAGAGCAGACCGGTGGCAATGCCGAGCAGAAACGACGACCCCGCGCGGACCTGGTGGCCATCCGCCTGCGCGAAATCGGACAGACGATTGCCGGCGCTGACGAGCGGCCGCATCAAATGATCGGCGAAGCGCGGGAACAACAACGTCAGCCCGAAGATCGCCAGCAGCGCGATAGCCAGCCAGCGGCCATACTGGTTGGCCTGCGTGACCCAGCCACCGCCCACCGCCGCAAGCGTCGCGACGAGCGCGAACGTGAGCGCCATGCCGGCGAGCAAGGGCAAGCCGCTGCGCACGAACGGCTGATCGGCGCGCGCGAAAACAAACGGCAGCACAGGCAGAATGCATGGGCTGAGAATGGTGAGGGCGCCGCCAAGATAGGCGAGAACGATGAGTAGCATGTCAGTTCCGAACGTTCGTGTAGACGGTTACAGTGAGCACGCGGGCTCGGGCGTCAGCCGGCGTACAGTTCATTCAGGGCCTGGTATTGCGGAAAGTGCCCACATGCTAGAGCGCCACCGATGTCGAAGTCCTCACGAAAAGTTAAATTAAATGTGATAACTCGCGGGCCGGAAATTTTGCACAATGGCGCAATGGCCGCCTTTCCCGGCGGCCGTGCCCGGCCCCGCTTCTCAACCGCGCACTGAACCGCCGCTGAAACCCACCATGGACAATCCGAAGCGCATCCTGATCGTCGAAGACGACGTCGACATCGCCAACGTGCTGAGTCTTCATTTGCGTGACGAGCGCTATGAAGTGGTGCACAGCGCCGACGGCAACGAAGGGCTACGCCTGCTCGAACAAGGCGGCTGGGACGCGCTGATTCTCGATCTGATGCTGCCCGGCGTCGACGGCCTCGAAATCTGCCGGCGCGCCCGCACGATGACGCGCTACACGCCGATCATCATCACCAGCGCACGTTCGAGCGAAGTGCACCGGATTCTCGGCCTCGAACTGGGCGCTGACGACTATCTCGCCAAACCGTTCTCGGTGCTCGAACTGGTCGCACGCGTCAAGGCCCTGCTGCGCCGCGTCGACGCCCTGGCGAAAGATGCGCGGATCGAAGGCGGCAGCCTGCGGATTGCCGGGCTCGCAATCGATCCGCTGACGCGCGAGGCGGCCGTCGACGGCAAGCCGATCGAACTCACGCCGCGTGAATTCGACCTGCTGTATTACTTCGCGCAACATCCCGGCAAAGTGTTTTCGCGCATGGACCTGCTCAATGCAGTGTGGGGTTATCAGCACGAAGGCTACGAGCACACTGTCAATACCCATATCAACCGGCTGCGCGCGAAGATCGAGGCGGATCCGGCCCAACCCGAGCGCATCCTGACCGTCTGGGGTCGCGGCTACAAGCTCGCCGTGCCAGGCGACACACCCGCGCCCGCCGGCGCGCAGAAGGACGC
Source organism: Paraburkholderia sp. RL17-383-BIF-A (assembly GCF_046028015.1). Lineage (NCBI taxonomy): Bacteria > Pseudomonadati > Pseudomonadota > Betaproteobacteria > Burkholderiales > Burkholderiaceae > Paraburkholderia > Paraburkholderia sp. RL17-383-BIF-A. The sequence continues at coordinate 5,364 of NZ_JARESR010000049.1, forward strand.
ATCGTGAATCTGACGCTGACCCAGCGGCTCTCGCTCGTTTTCTCCGTGCTGTTGCTGGCATGCTGCGGCGCGTCGGCCTTCCTGCAAATCCGTTCAAGCGATCTGCACGAAAAGGAGGTCATACAGAGCCTGTCGCGCAATCTCGCCGACCATATCGCGCGCCGCACCACGCTGATGGACGCGAACGGCTTACGGCCCGACGCGGTCCGGCAACTGTTCGGGCAACTGATGATGGTGAATCCGAGTGTCGAGGTGTATTTGCTCGACAATCAAGGGCGCATTAAAGGCGATGACGCGCCTGTCGGACACGTCAAGCGTGAACAGGTAAACCTGAAGCCAATCCGGCAATTCATCGCGGGCGAGGCACTGCCGATTCTCGGCGACGACCCGCGCAGCACCGACGGCAGGAAAGTGTTTAGCGCCGCGCCGCTGCAACTGAGCGGCCAGGCGCCGTCCGGGTATATCTACGTGGTCCTGCTCGGCGAAGAACACGACGCACTGGCCGCACGCGTGGCGGCCAGTTCCGTGTTGCGGACCACGTTGTGGTCGATGGCGCTAGTTGCCTTGTTGGGACTGCTTGCCGGTTTGACGGCATTCGGCCTCATCACGCGGCCGCTGCGCCGGCTCACCGACGCCATGCGCCGCTTCGACGCGGAGGGCGAGCCCGACACCCAGCCGAACGTGCCGCGCTCCTCGGCAGCCGGACCGCGCGACGAAATCGCGGTGCTCGAAACCACCTTTGCGCAGATGGCGAACCGCATCGGCGAACAATGGCGCGCGCTGACGCGGCAGGACCAGCAGCGCCGCGAGTTGATCGCCAATATTTCGCACGACCTGCGCACACCGTTGACTTCCCTGCACGGCTACCTCGAGACACTGTCGTTGAAGTCCGACACGCTCGGCGAAACGGAGCGCAAACGCTATCTGGCGATCGCGCTCGCGCAAAGCGTCAAGGTGGGACGGCTCGCCCAGGCACTGTTCGAACTGGCCAGGCTCGAACACGGCAACGTGCAACCTGCGCTCGAGCCATTCTCGCTAACGGATCTGGTGCAGGACGTCTTTCAGAAGTTCGAGTTGCCGGCCGAGGCGAGGCACATTCAGTTGCGAGCGGTTATTTCGCCGCGTCTGCCGAATGTTTGCGCTGACCTCGGCATGATCGAACGCGTGCTGACCAACCTGCTCGATAACGCGATTCGCCACACACCCGCCCAAGGATCGATTGAAATCGATCTCGCGCACAAGGACGGCAACGTGTCGGTCACGGTCAGCGACACGGGGCCCGGCATTCCAGCCGAGCAGCGCGAGGGGTTGTTCGAACGGCCATTCAGCGCCGGCGGCGCGCATCGTGGCGGCGGGCTCGGGTTGCTGATCGTCCAGCGCATGCTGCAACTGCACCATAGCCAGATACGTCTGGTCGACACCGCGGGAACGGGCACGACTTTCTGCTTCGAGCTGCCTACGGCTGCCGTCAGGGCGAGCACCGCGGGCCTGCCACTGTGACGGATCGCAGCAGAACTCGCTGCCGCCAACGCGCGCGCACCTGAGACCGTCGGCATGGTCGTAGCGGCAGCGGCCTTTCACGATGCCCGGCAATCAGACGTTAATCGCTGTCTTTGCAAGTCGCCTACGCTCCTGCCAGTTGCGTAGCTGACCGGCGATGAACGCGCCTATCAGCAGCGACAGATACAGCAGCAGAATGTAGTGGCGCCATGCATCGAGCGCGCCCTGATGTGCGATCAGTTTCGAATCGGGCTGCAACGGCCCGGCACTGATCGCCATGACCGCCTGCTTCATTCGTATAAAGCCCGCGGCGGACAACAGCGGCAACAGAACGAGCAGCGCAACCAGAACGGGCTTCGCGCGGCGCGCCATAGCATGATGACGCATGCGCAGCCACAGTCCGAGACAACCGTGCAACCAGCCCGGCGCGAGCAATGCGAGCTGCAAGCCTTGCGTGCCGCTAGTGATGAGCGATATCAGAATGCGTTCATAGTTCGGTTCAAAACCATAGAGCGATGACGCAAGACGGGTCGACACGGCATGCCGGATGAGCAGCAGAGGCAGACTCAGTCCCGCCCAGAGTCGAACCCATTCAGTGAGCGGAAGCGTCCAGTAGCGGCGCCCATAGATGGTTCGCAGCGCCAGCGAAAAATGTAGCAACGCCGCGCCATACAGAAGCACGGTACCAGGCACGCTGCGCCACAACCGCAGTGCCAGCACGAGACCGCGCCCGGCAAGATCCAGCGACCAGATCCCCAGCGCGTGATTGACCAGATGCAGAAAGAGGTAGATCAGCAAAACCACGCCGGACACGAGCTGAAAACGGCGCAGTAACGTATGCACGGTCGACTCCCTGACATTGAGCACGGACAAACCCGGCGGCCGACGCAGCACCGATATCGTCTCGCGTCGGGCGGCTCGCGGATAGTCAGCCGGGCACGGTGTCGTCCCAGCGGGGTTACGTGTTCGAAACATGTCAGGCCCCACGCGCAGACCGTTCCTGCCGGTTGTCGTCCGTTCTACGGTTCACCGCCGTATGGCGAATAGCGTCGGCAAATTTCTGAAGTGCCGACAGTGAACCGCAAACGCTGTGGTATTCCTCCCGGCCTATCCGGCCGTCGAGAATAACCGCCATTCCTGACTGACGGGCCATGTCGATGATGTCCATTTGAGCACCCCCAATTCGTGTCTTCACGACTGTAAGACGCCGCATTTCACGTGGTTATTCCCGCTCTCCTTTTAAACACGTCACCCGGAATAAGAAATCCATTCCGACGGTTTACCGGTTCAGAGCGTGCTGATGCCGGCTCACGTCGAGTTCGAACATTGCGCTCGCACATTGAGGAGTATTGACATGAAACTGATCTCGCTGAACCGGCTCGCCGCGCGGGCCCTGTCTGGCGCATTCGTCGTGAGCGCCGCCCTTCTGGTGAGTTCGACCGGGGTCTATGCGCAAACGTCTGCCATGCCCGGCACGCACCAGGTCACGCGCGCCGAAGTGCGCCATGAACTCGAGGAACTGGAAGCCGCTGGATATGACCCGTCCCGAGGCGACGACAACGACTATCCCGCCGACATTCAGGAAGCGGAAAGAAAAGTCGCCGCCATGCACGCAGCCCAAAAGAATGCGCTCAATGACAACCCGCCGGCAATGCAGACCATGCCGATGCATTAACGGCAATTCTGGATGGGCGAACCTGCGGAAAGCGGGCTCGCCCTTCGATTGACGCCGCTCCGGCAAAAACAGAGATCGGCGTAGAGGCAGTAAGCGCAGCGCTGAGCGATCTGCTTCGAAGCGTGGATTCGATCATTCGCGCCCTGTTCGACGTGGATCCTCCTCCGCGTAAAGCCTGTTGTCGTTCAACCGACACCCAAGCCTATGACTGTTGGATTAGCCGCACCACCCGGCACCTTCGCCGTATGCGGTTAATCGCCGGCATCTCCTTTGTTATCAGCGGCTTGGCGGTGCAAAAGCGAAACTGGCACGTCCTGTGCGCTATGACTAGCCGAGCACTCATCAACGTGCTCAACCAAATAATCTTTCTCAAGGAGCACGTCATGAAAGAACTGAAGATCGACGAGTTGCATCGCAACGAAGAAATGACCTCTTCCGACATGGCTCGTATTGTCGGAGGAACAACGAAAGAGCCCGTCGGCAAACCGACGCATATCGACGCGATGAACGGCGTCCTCACATTCGGCGATGGCTCGAAGTGGTCGATGGACCTCAACGGCAAGCTACATCCGCTTTAAATCGATAACGGCCGCATGGTTCCCCGGTGAGGAGGCAGGAACTTCAACTTCTCATCGGTGACCCGTCGAGCGCATCCAGCACGATTGGCTAACCGGAAAGCTTCGTCTTTTCCGAACCATTGCTTCGCAATTGGCAAGTTTATTCGATCCCTTGAATGCCGCAGACTGGGTTCATCTTCACTACGGACATATCCGCGAAAGGACCCTATCATGCGCACCTATCCCCGTAACAGCCCGCAAGCCGCAGCACGCATCGTCGCGCTCGCTCTCACCGCCGACGGCCACGTTAGCAGCTCGGAAGAGCGTGTGCTGGACAGACTGGATATTGCCGGCGAACTCGGTCTCGCACCGGCACAATTCGAGCAGATCGTGCAGACGCTATGCGAGGATCACTCGGTCGCACAGCCTTCGTTTGCGCCGCCGGTGGGTCATCTCGATCCGGCCATGCTGACGACCTTGATCGACGAGATCGACGATCCCGCGCTGCGTCGCAAGGTGATTCGCCTATGCGTGGCCGTGGCGGTCGCCGACGACTTTCTGGCGGACGGTGAAATCGCCGTGCTTGCCGCCGTATTGAATGCGTGGGGCCCCAATCTGACGCCTGCCGCGCGACGTCAGGGCCTCCCCTCGCACGTGCTGCGTAGTTATAACCGCGCGCCGGCCACCACCTGAGACGCCAGGCCGTGATGTTGGCCGCGACGCGACCGGATGGCGTGGATCTCTTCGATCACGCCGTCCGCGCGGCCGAGCCAGCGCAGGCCTCGCAGCAGCGACAGGTCTTCCGCGCCCAGTTCCGCGAGCGGGAATACGCCGAGGCCGCGCGCGGCAAACACCGCCATCAACGCGCTGTCCTCGAACTCGCCGACAATGCGCGGCCGGATGCCTTGCGCCTCGAACCACCGGTCAAGGCGTGCGCGCAACGCGGCGTGCCGGGTGGGCAGAAGCAGAGGCACCTCTGCGAGGCACTGCGGAAAGCCCGCGCGCGCGGACTTGCGGACCATCTCCGCCGGGCCGTACCAATCGACCGGCGAACCCGCAAGGCGCTGGCTCAACACGCGCAGGTCGGCATTGTGCGGCGCCGGCTGGCACGCGAGCACCAGATCGAGCCTGTGCAGCGCAAGCTCCGACATCAGCTCCGCATGCTCACCCTCGTGGCACAAGAGCCTGAGCGACGGCGTGCCGAGCACCGGCGCCAGCAGCGCGTGTGCCGCGAGCTTTGAAATGCCGTCGGAAAGACCCACCGCGAGCCGCGCCACGCCTTCCCCACCCGCCTCGCGCATCTCGTCGAGCAACGCCTCGCCGATCTGAAAAATCTGCTCCGCGCGATTGAATGCCGTCTCGCCGGCCTCCGTCATCGTGACGCCGCGCCCGGCCGGTTTCAACAGCTGGCGGCCGATCGATTTTTCCAGCTCGCGCACCTGCGCGCTAATGGTCTGAACCGCCATATCGAGCCGCTCGGCCGCGCGCGCAAAGCCGCCTTCCTTCACGACGATCCAGAAATAGTACAGATGACGGTAGTTGAGCATGGCGTAACACTTCGAAAAAATCGATATAACGATCAGATTATCACTGATTTATTCGAAATTCGGTGGCGGCGATCATGACGCTATTCCGACGTTACCTGCATTCATTCGCTTACGGACACCATGGACTTTCTGCTCACACTCGCTTCCGATCCTGCTGCATGGGCAGCGCTCCTCACGCTGGTCGTGATGGAGATCGTGCTCGGCATCGACAACCTGATTTTCATCTCGATCCTCAGCAACAAGCTGCCGGAAGCGCAACGCGCCCGCACGCAGCGTCTGGGCATCATGCTCGCGCTCGTGCTGCGACTGGGCCTGCTCGGTACGGTTGCCTGGATTGCCCAGTTGACCGCGCCCGCCGTCACGCTGTTCGGCCATGCGTTTTCGTGGCGCGATCTGATCCTGCTCGGTGGTGGTCTGTTCCTCGTCTGGAAGGCGACGCGTGAGATTCACCACCACGTGGTGCATGCGGAAGAAGAACGCGGCAACGCGAGCAGCACCGTGCAGTTGACCGTGGCAGGCGCGATCGGCCAGATCCTGTTGCTCGATATCGTGTTTTCGGTCGACAGCATCATCACGGCGGTCGGCATGACGGACCATATGCCGATCATGTTCATCGCGGTGATCAGCGCGGTGCTGGTCATGCTGTTCGCAGCGCGTCCGCTGTCACGCTTCATCGATCGTAATCCGACCATCGTCACGCTCGCGCTGAGTTTCCTGCTCGTGATCGGCATGACGCTCATTGCTGAAGGTTTTGGCTCACACGTGCCGAAAACATACATCTACGTGGCGATGGCTTTCTCCGCGTTCGTCGAGGCGATGAACATGCTGGTGCGCCGCGCGAAGTCGAAGCGCGTGCCCAGCACCGGGGAATGACCGATAGCGCGGGAAGTTGTTGACGGATCGGACGGCTCGCACGATCGAGCGTTCGATGCCTTTCTACTCTTGAGGAGCGACACCATGAAATGCCCTGTATGCAAGACCACCGACCTGCTGATGACCGAGCGCCGCTCGATCGAAATCGACTACTGCCCGGACTGCCGCGGCGTGTGGCTCGATCGCGGTGAACTCGACAAGCTGATCGCGCAGGACGCCGCGAGCCTCGACACGGCGCCCGCGACACGCGCAAGTCGTGAGGGCCACCGTGATCGGGAACACTCGTACGACAGCCACCGTGGGTACGACGATCGTCGAACGGACTATCGGACGCAAAAGAAAAAGCGCTCGATTTTCGACGTGTTCGATTTCGACTGAGCAGCGCCAGTCAGGATGAAAAAGGCGCCGGCAGTATGCCGTCGCCGCCACCGTTAGCGTGCTTTGCCGCGAGCGCTCTTGCCGGGGGTACCGGCGCGCGGGGCCTCTTTACCCACCGGCGCCGTGGCGCCGTTGATCTGCTCCATCCACGACAAGGCGTCGACATAGGAGAGGAACTGCTTGAGATAACCGGGCGATACCTCGCGCATGAGCGAGAGCGCACGATGCACGAGGCTGCTCGAGTTCAGCGGACCGGCGTTGCCAGGCACCTGCTCGAGCGACTGCCGCATCTGCTTCTCGGTACGGACTTTGGACCAGACTTCCCTGAAGTAATCGAGTTCCGCCAGTTCCGGGTACGAGGCGGATCGCGGCGAGCCGTTCGTCGCCAGCGCATGTTGACTCGCGATGGAGTCGACGAGGCTCTTCAGCGTTGCCTGCGCGGGCTCGTCTGGCAACGACGCCGTGCGGTCCGCGCGCCTTAAGGCGTCGGCATCGTCCGTCGAACTTTCTGAACGTTCGATCTGCCCACCATACGCTTCCAGCAGACCGGCTAACCGGTCATCCAGAATCCGTCGCGCCTCGCCGCTGTGGCCGGCCGCGCGCCGGGCCAGCGCCTCGATGAAATGAAAGCGGACCGGATCCAGACGATCGGCGCCGCGCGCGCGCCACGCGTCGAGCGTCGCCCGGGCTCCGTTTGCCGGATCGCTGTCGGGCTTACTCACGAGGTTTCACCGTGGAAGACGACGGTCGCGGGACCGGCGCGATTTCCACGCGCCGGTTTTTGGCGCGTCCCTGCTCGTCGGCGTTCGAACTCACGGGTTGGCCGGAGCCGAACGCGGCCGCAAAGAGCGACGAGGCAGGCACGCCGTCGTCGATCAACGCGCGCGTCACCGTCAACGCGCGTTGCGCCGACAATTCCCAGTTATCGGCGAAACGACGGTTGCCTTCGCGCAAACGCTGGTCGTCGGTAAAGCCGCTCACCATCAGGATCTCGTCATTGGCGCCGAGATACGCCGAGAGCGGCCCGGCCAGACTCTTGAGCAGATCCCGCCCTTGCGGCTGCAATTGATCGGAGTTCAGCGCGAACAGCACATTGCCGCTAATGCCGATGCGGCCATTCACGAGTGTCACGCGCCCGGCCGCGAGCGGGCCCGCGAGCGCCTGCTCCAGCGTCTTGCGGCGCTGCGTTTCGAGCTGACGTTGCTTGACCTCCTGCTCCAGCTTGTTCGACAGCTCCAGTTGCACGCCAATGACGCCCACCAGGATGAGTACGAAGGCGCCGAGCAGCACCGACATCAGGTCGCCAAAAACCGGCCAGATCGGCGCGACCTGCTCCACGCCGCCGTCGATGTCCTCGCTCATGCCGCTTCAGCTCCGGCTGCCGCGCGCCGCCCGGCGAGCTGCTGCAGGTCTTCGACGATCTGCTTCTGCGACATCACGCTCAGGTCGATGACTTCCCGCGCCTGCGCCACGTAATACGCAAGCTGTTCGTCGCTGCGCGCGAGCGATTTGTCGAGTGCGGTTTCGATACGCTGCAGGTGCGCGACCAGCTTGTCGTTCGACTCGCCGAACACTTGCACGGCGGCGCAGAACGCTTCGCCGAGGCTCGCTACTTCGACAGCGCTGCCGGTGACTTGCGCGGCCACCGAGCCCAGCTTGCCGGTTTCGAGTTCGATCCTGTCGGTGAAGCGTGTCCCCACGCGCTCCAGCAAATCCGCCGAAGTGGCGACGAGCGCGTCGACGGCCGTGCGCTGCTCGGTGGATGCGTGATTGACCGCGTCGAGCAGCGTTTCCAGCGTTTCGAGCAAGCGGCTGCGCTCCTGCAGCATCGCGGTATCGCGCACCATGCTGTCGGAGAGTTTCTGGCGTAATTCGGCGACGACTTCGGCGGCGGCTTTGGGTGCTTCCGAAGCCGCTTGCACGAGTTGCCCGATCTCGGCGATCGTGCTGCTCGCGTGTGCCTGTGTCTGGGCCGAAATGTCGCGCGCGGTTTGCGCCAACGTCTCGCAGATTTCCTGCTGACGGCTCGCGGTGCGCGCGCCCGCCTGTTCCCATTCGTGGCTCAACGTCGTCGCCATCGCTCCGAGCGCCTCGGTCCAGGCGGCCAGCCTCTGCTGATCCCGCGCGGCCAACTCCGCTTGCAGGTTCGCCGCGGCCTTCGGCGCTTCCGCCGCGGCCTGGACCAGCCGGTCGATTTCGGCAATCGTATTGCTCGCGTGCGCCTGCGTCTGGACCGATATGTCGCGCGCGGTTTGCGCCAGCGTCTCGCAGATTTCCTGCTGACGGCTCGCGGTGCGTGCGCCCGACTGCTCCCACTCCTTGCTCAACGTCGCCGCCATCGCGCCAAGCGTGTCGGTCCACGCTGCCAACCGTTGCTGATCCCGCGCGGCCAACTCCGCTTGCAGGTTCGCCGCGGCCTTCGGCGCTTCCGCCGCGGCCTGGACCAGCCGGTCGATTTCGGCAATCGTGTTGCTCGCGTGAGCCTGCGTCTGGACCGAGATGTCGCGCGCGGTTTGCGCCAGCGTCTCGCAGATTTCCTGCTGACGGCTCGCGGTGCGTGCGCCCGACTGCTCCCACTCCTTGCTCAGCGTCGCCGCCATCGCACCGAGCGCCTCGGTCCAGGCGGCGAGCCGCTGTTCGTCCTTCGAGCCCAACTCGGTCTGCAACTCCGCGTGCGACTGCCCCACGCCGCGCAACAGGGACGCCGCGTGCTGCTCGAACGTCGCGGCAGCCGCCGCCAGGGCTTGCTGGTTGCTCGCGGCAAGCTTCTCGCCGACGCTTTCCTGGCGCGACAGCGCCTCGTTCCAGGCCTGCGACACGCCACCCACCGCGCTTTCCAGGCGTGCGGCGACGCCGTCCAGCAAACCGGCCGAGCGCTGTTCGAACGTACCGGTGAAGCGATCCAGCGTGTCGCGCAGGTGCTGCGCCAGTTCCTCACTCGAACGCTGATGCCCTTCAAGGGCCTTGTTCCAGATGTCCGCGACGGTCGTGGTGCTCGCCTCGAAGCCGCTCGACAGTCCGTCCAGTTGCCGCTGCACGGCGTGCGTGACGGTCTCGTGCAACGCGGCCGTTTCGCGCGCGAGACCGGCCATCGTGGCCTCCATGACCGGCTGCAGCGCCGCGCCGGCGGCACGCGTGCTGTCCGCGACGCTCGCCTTCAACGACTGCTCGACCGAACTGGCGAGGCGCGTATAAGTGGCCTCGGTCCGGACGTGGAAAGCCTCCTGGCTGGCGATCTGCCGCTCATTCAAGGCGAGGCTCTGCTGCTCGATGGCCCCCATCATCGTCTGCAAGCGGTCGACCAGCGTGGGCATCACCTCGGCCTGACGTTGCAGGAGCCGGAAGGCTTCTTCACGCTGATGGCTCTGCGAGTAGATGCGCAAGGTCGTCGCGATCTTCACGTCGAGCATCTGCGCGGCCTGCAGGCGCTCGCGCCGGCACAGCGCGGACAGCAGCCCCAGCATGGCGGAACTCGCCACGCCCGCAATCGAGGTGCCGAACGCAAAGCCCAAACCCTTGACCGGCGCGGCCAGCGAGGCGCGGATCGCCTGCAGGTCGGTTGCGCTCTCCAGCGCCATGCCGGTGCCGCGCAAAGTGGCCACCATGCCGAGCAGCGTACCCAGCATGCCGAGCAACACTAGCAAGCCGACCAGATAAGGCGTCAGCGCCGGACCTGGCAAGGCCACGCGCTCGCCCTCGACACGCAGCCGCACCGCGTTGCGCAGGCTGGGATGCAAGGGCTCGAGCCATGCGCCGAGGCTTGGCGGCGGCGCGGACAGCCCCGCGACGGCGCGCGTCAGCGTGCCAGTGGCCTCGCGGTAGCGGTGCAATTCGAGCGCGCCCGCCACGTAGCAAGCGCCGATCAGTAGAGTGACGGCCAACGCCAACGGGTTCGAAACGGCGTAGCCGGCGGCGATCCAGCACACAGCGGCCAGACCAGCCAGAAACACAACGAGATCAATACGATATCTGGACATAGTGTCCCAGTTAGCTGGCGCGAAGGGCGGCGAGCAACCCTTCGACCGGTTGTAAACGAATATCCAGTTCGGCAAGCAACACGCTTTGCATATCCTTGCGGAACAGGTTCAGCCATGCGCCGGGCGTGACCGGCGTTGCGTCGCCGGTGGCGTTGCTTGCGGTGTCGCCCGAGGCCGCAGCCTCGGCCTCGGCGGCGGTAAGCACCGCCTGCTCGGCCGCGCGCAAGCGCTCGAAGTGCCCCGCGAGCAGCCCGGGCACGGCAGCCAGCAGATTGCGCTCACGTTCGCTCAGGGCGCGCTCCATGACCGCATCCACCACCGCGAGCCGCGCCATGGCGGGCGTTCTGGCCGCCAGCATGGCTCGCAGACGGCCGCGCAGATTGCCGATGCCCGTTTCCATCGACTGCTGGAGGGCGAGATAGCGCTGACGAAAAACCGCGTAGTCGGCCGCCGGCTCCGTGGGCGCAATCCGCGACGGCGCGTGCGCGGCTCCGTGTCCATGCCCGTGTCCATGGCGCCGCGCGGCAGCGAATACGCTGTCGCCCGTGATCGCCTTCGCCAGCGAACTGCGCGCGCGCACGTAGTCCGCCTCTTCGGCGCTGCCGAAAACTCGACCGCCGGCCGCGACAGCAGGCGGATTGCCGTTCAGCGCCGAGGACAGCGCAATGGCGTCGGTCCAGCCGAGCCATTGGCTGAGCCGGTCCGAGAGCGATTGCCTGGATTCGGGAATGTCGGCATCCGCGAGGCGAGCCAGTAAGCGAATGAGCGCCGGGCCGCTGAGCGCGGTGCGCGGGGGGGCTTGCAACATACCACCGAAGTCAAAAAAGTCAGCAGTTTACACGCTGACGGGACCGGGGCGGCTGCCGTGCGATCCGTCGGCCGTGCGCAAGAGGCATTGGATCGTGCCGAACGCCCTGCCGACGGGCCTTCCAGCCTGCTGCTCCAGCCGCTTGCGCAACGCGCTGAAGCGCGACGCCCCCCGGTCGCCGCAAGGTTCTTGCGCATGCGCTGCGTGATGCCGGGTTCGGCCTGAGATCCGGACGACTCCATGTAAGATAAACGTTCGCTTCATTGCGCCTGCGCTCGGCGCCGCGCGACCCGAATGTCGGACGATCGGATCGCGGAAATCTTCGAACAAAGTGACTTCAGGCGAGGCACGTCAATAGAATGAAATTCGATACGGTTGTGCTCGGGGCGGGCATTGTCGGCGTGTGCATTGCCGTGCATCTGCAGAAACGCGGCCGCCAAGTCGCGCTGGTGGATCGCAAACTGCCAGGCAATGAGACGTCGTTCGGCAATGCAGGCCTGATTCAGCGCGAAGGCGTCTATCCCTATGCGTTTCCTCGTGGACTCGGCACGTTGCTTCGCTACGCGCGCAATCAGTCACCGGACGTTCGCTACCATGCCGACGCCATCCTCAAGACCACGCCCTTCCTGTGGCGATACTGGCGCAACTCTCATCCGTCGAGGCACGCCGCCATTGCGAAGTCGTATGCGACGCTGATCGAGCATTGCGTGAGCGAGCACCGTGCGCTAGCCGCCGACGCCGGCGCAAGCGCGCTACTGCGCCCGATCGGCTGGATGAAGGTGTTTCGCACCGAAGCGGTTCTCGAGAAGGAAGCGCTTGTCGCCGAACGTTGGCACAGGGAATACGAGGTCCAGTTCGAAACGCTCGACGCCGCCCGCCTGCAGCAGATCGAGCCCGATCTCGACAAGACGCTCGTGGGTGGCGTGCGCTATCCGCAATCCGATTCCGTGAGCGACCCGAACGCACTCGTCACCGCGTACGCGAAGTATTTCGAAACGCTGGGCGGACGGTTTTTTATCGGCGATGCGGATACGCTTCGCGAAGGCTGGCAAGTCGATACGGAGGAAGGCACGATCTCGGCAGCGTCCGCTGTCGTGGCGTTGGGGCCGTGGTCGGATCGCGCGAGCGCGCGCCTCGGTTATCGCTTGCCGCTTGCGGTCAAACGCGGATATCACATGCACTACGCGCCGCAGGGAACGGCCCGCCTGCATCAGCCGGTGCTCGACGCGGAAAACGGCTACGTGCTGGCGCCCATGGCACGCGGCATCCGCTTAACGACGGGCGCGGAAATCGCCCACCTCGACGCGCCGAAAACGCCGACGCAGCTCGCCGCCGTCGAACCGGCCGCCCGCGCGCTTTTTCCGCTGGGCGAACGTCTGGATGCCGAACCGTGGATGGGCCGGCGCCCCTGCACGCCGGACATGATGCCGATCATCGGCCCCGCGAAAAAGCACGACGGTTTATGGTTCGCGTTCGGTCACGCACATCATGGGCTCACGCTAGGTCCGATCACAGGACGCCTCGTCGCCGAAATGATGACCGGCGAAGCCACCGTCGTGTACCCGCGGCCGTTCAGCGTGGAGCGCTTCTAACGGCAAGCCTCGCCGGCGGCAACATACCGGCAGCTCCATTGTTCGTTATGGATCGCTACCGCACGGCGCACCATTTATTGCCGAGATCGGCGGCGGACAACGCGCCGCCGAATTCCGCCGCGCTTACAGGACGACTGAAGAAGTAACCCTGCAGCATGTCGCAACCCATCTCGAACAGAGCCGTCGCCTGCTCGTGTGTTTCCACGCCCTCGGCTGTCGTCGTCATGCCGCATGCGTGCGCCATCGTCACGAGCGCAAGCACGATCGCGACCGAATCGCGATCGTGCGGCAGGCCCGCGACGAACGAGCGATCGATCTTCAGATTGTGCAAGGCGAAGCGCTTCAGATAGGACAGCGACGCATAGCCCGTACCGAAGTCGTCGATGGCGAGCTTGACGCCGAGTTTCGCAAGCGCCGCCGTGGACGCCGACACCACCGGGTCATTCGGCAACAACATGCCTTCCGTTATCTCCAGTTGCAGCGCCGATGGATCGAGCCCATTGCGCTCGAGACACGCAGCAACGTGCCGCACGAAGCGTTCGTTGACCTGGAGCGGCGAAATGTTGACGGAGACAGCGAGTTGCGGCGCAAGGCTCCAGCGCCATTGCCCGGCCTGCGCGCAAGCCTGTTCCAGCACCCAGTCTCCGATGCTCTCCATCAGACCGGCTTCTTCGGCAACCGGAATGAACTCGGCGGGAGCGACCTCGCCCAACTCGCTATGGGTCCAGCGCAGCAAAGCTTCCGCGCCGACCGTCTCGCCCGAGGCACTGTCGACGATCGGTTGATAAACGAGCTTGAGTTCACCGGCCGCCCGTGCGCCGCGTAACAACGCTTCGATCCTGAAGCGGCGTTGCAGCTCGCATTGCATGTCAGCCGTGAAGTATTGCGCACGGTTCCGGCCGTGCTGCTTCGCGTGGCTCATCGCGAGACCGGCGTCGCGAATCAGTGCGGCTGCGTCGCGTGCTTCACCGCAGGAGCGGGAAATGCCGATCGACACGCCCACGTAATATTCACTGTCGCCGACCTCGATCGGTGCGGTGAACAGCTCGAAGATCCGGCGCGCGTAGGCGCAGATCGTCAGCGGGTTGCCGCGGTCGTCGACGACGATGAGAAATCCGTCGCCACCGATGCGCCCCAACAGACCACGTTCACCGATCACTCCCTTGAGCCGGCCCGCGACGTCGCGCAAAACGTAGTCGCCGACATCGTAACCGCCATGATCGTTGATCTTGCTGAAGCCATCGAGATTGACGAACAGCACGGCAATGCGTGCCGCGCGCGGCGATTTTAGTAAATGCTGAAGGCACTCAGCAACGTAGACGCGATTGTGCAAACGGGTAAGCGAGTCGAGTACCAACGCATAGCCGGCGTGGTGAACAGGCTCCGGCTGAACAGTACTCGCACCGCAGCGCATGGTGCGTGCGGCTTCGTCGCGAGGCAAACAGGAGATTGAATCGCTTGCACGCGCTTGCATGCGGCTGTTGGTCGCTGGGTGAGTCATCTTTGCACTCCTGCACTTTACACTTCGTCCGGGGAGAACGGCCGGAAAGGGGTGGACCAATCGCGCCAGCATCGACCCTTCGGGCCGCTGTACACGAGTGACGCATTGCCAACGCGCATAACGAATTGACAGACAGGGCCGGAGCAGGGAGACTTGAACAAGCTGCGCGGCGTGAACACCTCGGGGTGGCATTCGTAACAGTGCCGCCACGATATCCCGGCATCGCCCGCACGAAAACGGGTCGTCCGAGTGAACGCGTAAAGCAAAGGTGAACACTTTGCTGCACGCCGCACGAACCACACAATCAAAAATGAAAATTCACCAGCTACGTGCGCTTGTCGCCATTGCGGACGCGGGCAGCGTCCGCGGGGCCGCGCGACTGCTCAATTCATCACCCGCTGCAGTCACTCAAAGCCTTCAGTATCTGGAAGAAGCCGTACGAATGCAGCTCGTCGCCCGCACTTCGTCGGGCGTCACACTGACCGAATGCGGGCAGACGCTGCTCGCCCATGCGCGGCTTATCGTCGCGCAGATGGCGCGCGCGCATCAGGCCGTGGATTCAATGCGCGGCGATCCAAACGGGCGACTCTCGATTGCCGTAACGGCATGGGTTGCGATGACGTTTCTGCCGGAGGCGGTCGCGCGCTTTCGCGAAAGAATGCCGGACATCCAGCTGAACGTCTTCGAAGGCTTGATCGCCATCGCCAACCCGCGTTTGCGCGACGGCAGCCTCGACATCTTCGTCGGCAGGCAAACACCAGGGATGACTAACTGCGAGTTCAACTACCGGCCGCTGTTTTCTTCGAGCCTCGCCATCGTCGCGCGGCAGGATCATCCGCGCGCGAACAGCCGGTCACTGACCGATCTGCTCGATCTCGACTGGCTCGTCGCGCTCGACCCCGAAACCGAAGGGCAGGCGCCGTACCGGATGTTCCTGCAGCACGGCTTGCCCGCGCCGCGCAGTATTCACTTCCTTCACTCGTTGACCGTCGCCTTGCCGCTGATCAAGCGCATGGACATGGTCAGCATCTTTCCGTGGCCGCTCATCGAATTGTGCGCGGCCCGCGAGGGCTTATGCGCGATCCCCGTGCGGGAGCAGCTCGACGAGTCGATGGTCGGGATCATCACGCGCGCCGGTCAACCTTCGGACGCTGCGGCGATGTGTTTTATCGACTGCCTGATCGATACGATCCGCGACGAATCGTGGTCGCGAACGCCGGACACGCTGCGCGCGACGCATTCGGTGGAAATACTGGTTTAGCGGCCAACGCGCGGCTTTTCATTACGAACCGGGCGCTGCGCCGGGCCTAATCGCGACATACCTGGTCAGCTCGTGTGTCCAGATCGAACCCACAATAAAAAACGCCGCGAACAATAAAGTCCGCGGCGTTCATTGACCAGACCGTGAGTCGGTCAGGCTTAGGCTGCAGCCACCACTCTGCGCGGCGACAGAACCGATACGACAAAACTCACGACGATATTGGCCACCAGCGCGATCAGGCCGATATAGACCGGGTAGACCGCGTCACCGAGATGCAGTGCATATACCGGCTTGAGCCCTTGAATGATCGCGAGGCTCGTGCCGATCACAATGCCGACCAGCCAGCCGAGGAACAGGCCCGTCGTATTCAAACGACGCGTGTACAGCGAGAACACGATAGCCGGGAAAATCTGCAGAATCCACACGCCGCCCAGCAGTTGCAGGTCGATCGCATACTGCGTCGGCAGGAACACGATGAACAGCAGCGCACCGAACTTCACGACGAGCGAAACGATCTTCGCCGTGGAAGCCTCGCCTTCAGGCGAGATATTCGGCGAAACCAGCGGACGCCACAAATTGCGCGTGAACAGATTGGCCGCGCCGATCGACATGATGGCCGCGGGCACCAGCGCGCTGATTGCAATCGCCGCCGCCGCGAAGCCGACGAACCACGACGGGAACAGCGTGTTGAAGAGCGCCGGCACCATGTCCGAAGCGGATTTCACATGCACGCCGGCCGCGATCGCCATATAACCGAGCAACGCGATCAGACCCAGCAGCAGCGTGTACGCCGGCAGGAAGATCGCATTCTTGCGCACCGTATTCGCCGACGAGGACGACAGCACCGCCGTCATGGTATGCGGATACATGAAGGCCGCCAGCGCCGAACCCAAAGCCAGCGACGCATACGCGGTGAATTGTGTCGGCTTCAGAATGATGCCGGTCGCGCCGCCCTTGGCCTTGAAATACGTATCGGCCGCGTCGAACACATGCGCGTAGCCACCGAGCTTGGCCGGAATCAGCCACACCGCCGCGATCACGACGATGTAGATCATGATGTCCTTCACGAACGCGATCATTGCCGGCGCCCGCAGGCCGCTCGCGTAGGTATAGAGCGCGAGAATCACGAAGGCGACGATCAGCGGCATTTCGCCGGTCACGCCGAGCCCCTTGATCACGACCTGCATGCCCACCAGTTGCAACGCGATATACGGCATCGTCGCGACAATGCCGGTCAAGGCGACCGCTGCCGGGAACCACTTGCCGCCGTATTCGCCCTGCACGTAGTCCGCTGCCGTGATGTGGTTTTTCGCATGCGCGATCTTCCACAGTTTCGGCATTACCGCGAACACGAACGGATAGACGATGATCGTGTAAGGCAGCGCAAAGAAGCCATACGCGCCCACCGAATAGACCAGCGCGGGCACGGCGATCACCGTATAAGCGGTATAGAAGTCACCACCCACGAGGAACCACGAAATGACCGTGCCGAACTGGCGGCCACCGAGGCCCCATTCGTGCAACTGGGTCAGATCGCCCCGTTTCCAGCGCGCGGCAAAGAAGCCGATCACGGTGACGAGAACAAAGAACGCGATAAAGACGGTCATCGCAACCGGATTCACAGGATTCACTTCGCTCATTTGACACCTCGGTACACGATGTAAATCAGTAGCGAGGTCAACGGCACCCACAAGAACTGATACCAGTAGAAGAACGGAAAGCCCGCGAACGACGGACGCGTGTCGTTATAGAACGGCAGCCACAACAACGCGATATACGGGATCAGCAGGATCAGCCATAGCCATGAACGGCCGGCAGGTTGGGAGGTCTCCACAAACTTCTCCTAAGTCTATTATTGAAACCGCGCGCCACGGCTCGTGGTGCAGCACGCGGAAACCGGTTACCTGACAGTAGACGGCAAAACCGGATGTGCCCTTTGCGCCGCGCCATGCGCGCGGCGGCAGGCTTGAGCGCCCGCAAGGCGCATTACGCCGCGGGGATGTAGTATTCGCCTTCGTAAGCGTCCTCACAAGCGCGCAACTACGTAAGCCGGCTACGTAATAATACGTAGCCCGTCGGCTGTGTTTTCAACGATGAAACTCAAAGCAAAGATTGTCCTGCTGGCGATCGTGCCCTTTCTGGCCGCCATCGCCAGCATCGAACTCGGTGTGCGTCAGGAAGCCACAGCGCTTGCCGAGACGCAGCACGCGACCACGCAGGCTGCGTACATGGCGAGCAAGGAAGTCGAGCTCAAGCATTACGTCGAGCTCGCCACCACCGCGATCGCGCCGCTCTACAACGCCGGCCAGGACAATGCGCGCGACGACGCGATGCTGCGCACGCGCGCGCTGGAGATCCTGGAGAAAATGGACTTCGGCAAGGACGGCTACTTCTTCGTGTATGACATGCATGGCCGCTCGCTGATGCATCCGCGCGAGCCGGACCTCGTGGGGCGCGACCTGTGGGCGCTGCGCGACCCGCAAGGTACGCTGACGATCCAGCAACTGCTCGCCGCGGCCTCGCGCGGCGGCGGCTATGTGCGCTACCTGTGGCATCGTCCGTCGACAGGCAAGGTGGCGTCGAAACTCGGCTACGTGGTGCCGCTGGAGCGCTGGGGCTGGATGATCGGCACCGGTATCTATCTCGACGACGTGGATAGCACGCTCGCGCATATCGACGAAGGCGCGGCCGCCAACATCGATCGTACGATGAAATGGATCGACACGATCGCCGTGGCGGGACTCGCCGTGATCGCGCTGTGCGCGCTCGTGCTCAACGTCACCGAATATCGCAGCGCGGACGCCAAGCTGAAGCGGCTGGCGCAGCAGGTGGTGGAGTCGCAGGAAAACGAACGGGCGCGGCTCTCGCGTGAGCTGCACGACGGCATCAGCCAGATGATGGTTTCCGTCAAGCTGCTGCTCGAATCCGCGCTGGCGCGCTTCGAGCGCAGCGAAGTGCGCGTGCCGGCGGCCGAGGCCGCGCTCACTACCAGCCTCACGCGCCTCGGCGACACGCTGCGCGAAGTGCGGCGCATTTCCCACGCGCTGCGTCCGTCGATGCTGGACGACCTCGGCGCGGCCGCCGCGCTCGAACAACTCACGCGCGAACTCAGCGAGCAATCCGGTATCGAGATCGGCTTCACGCAGATCGCGCATACCCATGCCGCGGTTTTGCCGGACACGGTCAATACCGTCCTGTTCCGGATCGCGCAGGAAGCGCTGACGAATATCGTGCGGCATGCGCAGGCGTCGAGCGCGGCGTTAGCTTTGGAAGTGTCGAACGACGCCGTTACGCTCACCATTGCCGACAACGGACGCGGCTTCGACGTGGCGCACGCCTTCGTCGGCCGGCGCTCGGGCGTGGGCTTGCGCAATATGCGCGAACGGCTCGAAGCACTCGGCGGCACGTTGTCGCTCAGCTCACAAGCCGGCCACACCCTCGTCACCGCGCGCGTGCCGCTGGGCTCGACCGAGCCGACATTGCCGGCCTTGCAGGAAACCTGACCATGAACGACACCTCACCCGCTATCGCCCGTCTGATTCTCGTCGACGACCATCCGCTCGTGCGCGACGGTCTGCGCGCGCGGCTCGAAGCGGTGCGCAATCTCGAAGTCGTCGGCGAAGCCGGCAATGCGCAGGAAGCGCTCGCGCTCGCCGCGAGCGCGGAGCCGCATCTCGTGCTGATGGATGTCGGCATGAACGGGATGAACGGCATCGCGCTGGCCGGCATGTTTCACGAGCGCTTCCCGGCGATTCGCGTTCTCATGCTGTCGATGCACGACAATCTCGAATACGTGACCCAGGCGGTGCGCGCGGGCGCAAGTGGCTATGTACTCAAGGACTCGCCCGCCACCGAAATCATTCAGGCAATCGGCGCGGTGCTCGAAGGTAAGCAGTTCTTTAGTGCGGGACTGGGCGCGCGCCTGATTCAGGCTTCGGCAATGCAGGCGCCCGTCGAACGGCTCACGCCGCGCGAGCGCGATATTCTCGATGCGCTTGCGGAAGGTTTGTCGAGTAAGCAGATCGCTCAACGCACCGATCTCTCCGTGCGTACGGTGGAAACGCATCGGCTGAACCTGAAACGCAAACTCGATATTGAAGGCCAGGCGGAGTTGATCAAGTTCGCGGTCGAGAACCGGCGTACGAGCCGGTAAAGTCCTGACTGACGCAGGCCGGCGAATCGCCGCATAATCAGCACCGCCTGCACTCGAAGCACGGCCGTCGTTCCGTCTGATCCACTCAACGCCCGACACCTGGAGCTGATGAGGATGAAACGCTCGATCCCATTGCGGCTGGCGAGCCTGCTGATCTGTTTCGCCACCAGTCACGCGCACGCCGAACCGGCCCGCCTCAATCGCGGTCACGACCCGTTCTTTCAGATCTCCAAAGCGATCGGCGACTGTCCGGTGCCATTGGGCCCGCTCGAAACCGCGCAGGAATGGCTCGACGACAGCCATTACCGGATCGAGCGCGGCAACAGCTGCTGGGTGGAAGGCCGCTGCCGTTTGTCGAATGCATATCTGTACGACGCGGAGATCGCCGACGCCGTGCAACGGCGCCTCGCTAACATCAATTTCGCCACGCACTGGCGCGAACGATCGACGCTGTGGCTGACGCTGCAACGCCGCTTCATCTACGTGCAAGGATGCGTCGCGCCGGGTTTCGACAAACAGGCCTTCCTCTCCGAACTCGCGAAAACCGCGGACGTCGAGCGCGTGATCGACGACACGGCGAACGATCCGCACGCTGCACGGCCCCCCTACAAAACGCTTGCAGATCCAAACCGACCCGTGCTGGACCCCGGCAACTAACCACACACTGCGGCAGCCGATAGCCAAGCGCGCGTGATACCCGGTATCACGCTGCAACGCCTATATCGACAATCGAACATAGCAACGCAGAAATCAAACTTTGCCCGTTTCGACGTCATTGCTACCATCGGCGACCCGACATACCCGGTCAGCACAACAATGACAACACAACGATCGCAGCGCCCCTCTCTTCGTCTCGGCATGATCGGCGCCGCCGTGGCCAGCCTCGTCGTCCTCGCATCCTGCGGCGACGACAATCTGCCCGGCCCGACGCCCGCACCCGTTGTCGCGCAGAAACGACCGAACATTCTGTACATCATGGCCGACGACCTCGGCTATTCCGACATCCACGCGTTCGGCGGTGAAATCAACACGCCCAACCTCGACGCGTTGGTGCAATCGGGCCGCATCCTGACGAATCACCATACGGGCGCCGTCTGCGCGATCACGCGTTCCATGCTGATCTCGGGCACCGATCACCATCTGGTCGGCGAAGGCACCATGGGTGTGCCGACCGATGAGCGCAAAGGGCTGCCGGGTTACGAGGGCTATCTGAACGACCGCGCGCTCTCCGTTGCGCAATTGCTGAAGGACGGCGGGTATCACACGTACATGGCCGGCAAATGGCATATCGGTTCGGGCATTGTCGGCAGCACCACGGGCGGCGGACAGACGCCCGACCAATGGGGCTTCGAACACAGCTACGCGCTGCTCGGCGGCGCCGCGACCAATCACTTCGCGCATGAACCGGCGAACTCGCAGAACTACACCGAAGACGGCAAATACGTGCAGCCTGGCCAACCGGGACAACCGGGCGGCACGGGCGGCAGCCCCGCGGTGTTCTATTCGACCGACTTCTACACGCAGCGCCTGATCTCGTACATCGACTCGAACAAGGGCGACGGCAAACCGTTCTTCGCCTACGCGGCCTACACCTCGCCGCACTGGCCGCTGCAGGTACCCGAACCTTATCTGCACAATTACGCCGGCAAATACGACGCCGGTTACGACGCGATCCGCAATGCACGCATTGCGCGACAAAAAGCGCTCGGCATCATTCCGAACGACTTCGTGCCGTATGGCGGCGCATCGGAAACGCTCGTCGTCACCGCGGCCACCGCGAACAACGGCACGGTCAACGCGAAATACGTGAGCGCCGTGCATAGCGCCGCGCAAGGTTATACCGACTACGGCCCGGGCACGGTGAATAAGACGTGGGCAAGCCTCTCGCCCGCCGAGAAGAAGGCTCAGGCCCGTTATATGGAAATTTACGCGGGCATGGTCGAAAACCTCGACCACAACATCGGCCTGCTGATCCAGCATCTGAAGGATATCGGCGAGTACGACAACACGTTCATCATGTTCCAGTCGGATAACGGCGCGGAAGGCTGGCCGATCGACTCCGGCGCCGACCCGACCGCGACCGACACCGCCAACGCCGCCGACCCGATCTATTCGGCACTCGGCACCGACAACGGCAAGCAGAACGCGCAACGTCTGCAATACGGTTTGCGCTGGGCCGAAGTGAGCGCCACGCCGTTCCGGCTGACCAAGGGTTATTCGGGCGAAGGCGGCGTATCCACGCCGTTGATCGTGCATCTGCCGGGTCAGACCGCCCAGAAGCCGACACTGCGCGACTTCACGCACGTGACTGACAACACCGCGACCTTCCTCGCCGTTGCACAGGTTTCGCCGCCCACGCAGGCCGCGCCGCCGCTCATCAATACGCTGACCGGCGTCGACCAGAACAAGGGCAAGGTGGTCTACAACAATCGTTACGTGTATCCGGTGACCGGGCAATCGCTGCTGCCGCTGCTGAACGATCAGGCCACGAGCGCGGTGCACACCGCTTCGTTCGGCGACGAAGCGTATGGCCGCGGTTATCTGCGCAGCGCCGACGGCCGCTGGAAAGCATTGTGGACCGAACCGCCCCTCGGCCCCGTGGACGGCCACTGGCAACTGTTCGATATGAGCGCCGACCGTGGCGAAACGCAGGACGTGTCGACGCAGAATCCTTCGGTCATCGACGGTCTCGTGCAGCAGTGGAACAACTATATGAGCAGCGTCGGCGGCGTCGAACCCTTGCGTCCGCGCGGTTACTACTGAGCGCGCAATGACCGTTCGATTCAAGCAGAAAAGACGCGCGGCGCTTTATGGCGCCTACGCGGCGATCGCCACGGTTGCGTTCGCCGCCGCTTTCACCGCCGCGACGGCCGCTTCGGCGGTTTTTAGCGGCGGCAAACAAAGCGCGTTCGACAACCTCAACGCGGCGCGCCCGTTGGCCGCGCTCGGCTCCGAGCAGCAATGCAAGCGCTACGCAGGCCTGCCGTCACGGTGGCGCGACGATCCGAAAGCCGGCATGGTGCATCTGCATGGCGGCGACTTCGTATTCGGCAGCAAGCTCGGTTACGAAGACGAGCGTCCCGCCGGCGACGGCAGGACGCGTGTCGCCGGTTTCTGGATCGACCAGACCGACGTGACGAATGCGCAGTTCGCGGCCTTCGTCAAAGCCACGGGCTATGTCAGCGACTCCGAGCGTCAAGGCGGCGCCGTGGTCTTTCACATCCCGACTCGCGACGAAATGAACGCACGCGATCTCGCCTGGTGGACGTGGGTGAAAGGCGCCGCGTGGAATCATCCGACAGGACCGGGCAGCACGCTCGCAGGCCGCATGAACCAGCCGGTGACAATGGTCACGCAGGCCGACGCGCTGGCCTACGCTCGCTGGCTCGGCCGCGATCTGCCGACCGAAGCCGAGTGGGAATACGCGGGCAAAGCGGGCCGCGAAGGTGCGGACCTCGACACGGCGCCTCGCGACGAACACGGCAAACCGAGCGCGAATTACTGGCAAGGCGTATTTCCCGTACTCAATACAAACGAGGACGGTCATGTCGGTCTTGCGCCTGTCGGCTGCTATGCCGCCAACGATTTCAAGCTCTACGACATGATCGGCAATGCATGGGAATGGACCAAGGACGTTTATAGCGGCCCGCACCAATCCCATACCAACGGCGATACTGCGGCGGTCGCGCCGCTCAGCCGCAAACACGATACGCCGATGGTCATCAAGGGCGGCTCGTTCCTGTGCTCGCGCGACTATTGCGTGCGTTACCGGGCAGCGTCGCGCGAACAGCAGGAAGCAGACTTGCCGGCGTCACATATCGGTTTTCGCACGGTGTTGAGGGACGCGTCATGAGGCCGCGGCTATTTGCAACGGTCATGCTGCTGTTGGCTGCTTCGTTGGTTCAGCACGTACAGGCTGCCGCGTCGCAAGTCATCAAGGTCGGTGTCAGCCGAGGTGCGCACGCTGAGATCATGGACGAAGTGCGCCGTGTCGCGGGCAGCCGCGGACTCACGCTCGACGTGGTCGTATTCGACCAGCCCGAGCGCATCGACGCCGCGCTCGCCGCGAAGCAGATCGATGTGGCGAGTTTCGAAGACGAGCCGCGCTTCGACGCAGAGCGCAAACAGCACGGCTATGCGCTGACCAGTGTCGCCACCACCGTGACGTTTCCCGTCGCCCTGTATTCGCGCAAACTGACGAACCTCGGCCAATTGCAACGAGGTGCGACGATCGCCATTCCCGACGACCGGGAAGGCACCGCGCGCGCGTTGATCCTGCTGCAGAACTTCACGCTGCTGACGTTCAGGGACAACGCCGGTCTGCACGCGACACTCGCCGACATCACGAGCAACCGGCTGAATCTGCGGATCCGCCAGGTGCCGCGCGCGCGTCTGTTCGGCACATTGAACAGCGTAGCCTTTGCCGTAATCGATAGCGATGACGCGGCTCGCGCGGGCCTTTACCCGGCGCGCGACAGCCTCGGTCTCGAAGATGCCCGTTCGCCCTACGCCAACGTGTTGACAGTACGCGAAGCCGATCGCACGCAGCCTTGGGTCGCGCAACTGGTGGCGGCTTACCATTCGAACGACGTCGCGCATTTCATTCTGACGCGCTATCAGGATTCGGTGCGCCGGCCGTGGTGAACGCCTTCTCGTTCGCGTGCACGGCGTGCGGCAAATGTTGCAACAGTCCGCCTGCCATGTCGTTGCCCGAATTGTTCCGGCATCGCGACCGGTTCATCGGTTGCATTGCGATTGGCCGTGTGCCGCGCAGGCACATGGGCGAACGCATACGTGTCGGCCGGCACGAAGCCGTACTCGACGAGGCTGATAGCGCCGCCTTCGAGTCGATTGCGGGCACGCTGCTTCATCGCGCCGGCGACACGTTCAGCATCATGACGCAGGGCTACGATTACCCGTCGCTGGCACGTTGCCCCGCGCTCGCGGAAGATGGACGCTGCGCCATTCATCTGAACGGCAAGCCGCTCACGTGCGAAGTGGTGCCGCTCGATCCGCTCGTGCCGGACAGGCTCCAACATCTGGTTCTCGCCGGGCGCAATCAGAGCGCATCGTATATTGGCGCCGATTGTATTCAGGAGGGTGAGCGCGCGGACGCGACATTGATGGTCGCCCAAGGCGAGATAAAAGACGCAAAGGCGAGAGACGCTCTGGCACGCCGCCGCCGTGATCTCGAAAGAGAACATGAAATATGGGG
This sequence comes from Paraburkholderia sp. RL17-383-BIF-A, assembly GCF_046028015.1. Classification (NCBI taxonomy): domain Bacteria; kingdom Pseudomonadati; phylum Pseudomonadota; class Betaproteobacteria; order Burkholderiales; family Burkholderiaceae; genus Paraburkholderia; species Paraburkholderia sp. RL17-383-BIF-A. The sequence goes on from NZ_JARESR010000049.1 coordinate 30,401, forward strand.
TCGTGCCGTATTCGAATCGCTGCGCAAAGACCTGTTCGAGTCGCCTGCCGCGTTGGCGCGAATTCCGCCGGGCGGCTTTCTGACGATCTCCATTGTGCCGGCGCTGCTGGCCGTGGCAGGCATTTCCGCGCGTTGCCGACAGCTATGCCTCGACTATATCGACAGCCAGCTCGCGCTGATCGACCGCAGTATTGAGCAAGCGCTCTCGCGCCGCCGCCTGGAGGATCGCCCGGTGACGCAGGAATTGCGTGGATTCGCTCAGGCCTATCAACGCGCGAAAGCGCTTCTTGCCGCACCGCTTCGCACACCGCTTCCCATACCACTTCCCGCTGTCGAGCCGGAGATCGGCACGCCCTCTTCCCTATCGAACACCGAAGCCTATCTCTCTGGCGCGGATCATTGACCAGAAGATTCGTCAGAGCTGCGTATCCAGCAGCGGCACGAACTTCTCGATCAGCTTTTCAGTGAGCGGGCGGTGCATCCATGCTTCGAGCGTGACCTGCTGCGACTTCTTGATGTCGTCGGCGAAAACGGCTGTTTGCTGCTTCGCGAAGTCGCGGTCATAGATGTTCAGATTCGCTTCGTCGTTGAGCTTGAATGAACGGTTATCGAAATTGGTCGAACCGACCGACACCAGGAATTCGTCCACGACCAGCAATTTGCAGTGAAACATGGTCGGCTGATACTCGAACATTTCCACACCCGCTTTGAGCAGATCGCCCCAGCATGCACGCGACGCTTCACGCACCGTGTGCGTATCGATCCGGTTTCCCGGCATGATGATCTGCACTTTCACGCCGCGTTTCGCCGCCTCGACAATCGCGTTGATGGTCAGCTTGTCGGGCACGAAATAGGCGCTCGCCAGATGAATGGAGTGCGTGGCCGCCGTGATCGCCATCAGATACATCAATTGCATATCGTCGCTGCCGCCCGAGGGCGAACTGCTGAACATATGCGCGAGGCCGTCGCCCATTGGCTCGATGTCGGGAAAATATGCGGGGCCGTGGAGCACGTTGCCGGTTGCCTTGACCCAGTTGTCCATGAACACGGCTTGCATGTGGCCGACCACCGGACCCGCGACGCGAAAATGCGTATCGCGCCAATGCTTCTCATCTTGCGCATGGCCGGTCCATTCCGACGCAATACCCACCCCACCCGTGAAACCGATACGCCCGTCAATGATCAGCAGTTTGCGGTGCGTGCGATCGTTCATGCGGCCAAGTCCGGTCCAATGGGGCTTGTGATACTGAATCACCTCCGCGCCGGCATCGCGAAGCAGATTCAGATAGCGCTTGTCCATTTTCGATGACCCAACCCAGTCGAGCAATACATGCACCGCGACGCCGTCGCGTGCCTTATCCGCGAGCGCCTGCGCAATCTGCTCGCCGATCTCGCCGGACCAGTAAATGAAGGTTTCAAACGTGATGGTTCGACGCGCGGAACGGATGGCTTCCAGCATCGAAGGAAAGATGTGATCACCGTTGAGCAGCATCTCGAAGCGATTGCCCGAGAGCACTGGCGGCCCGAGCAATAAACCCATTGAACGCAGAAATTGTGGATCGTCGCTCGCATAGAGACGTTCGATCTTATGCTCGATCTTCTTCTCGCCACTCGATAAATTGGCAATCACCAATATGATCAGAAGCGTGACTAACGCGGTAATGGGAATTGCCAGCATGCGTGTGGCCTCGATGCTAATCGGCGGGACGCGTTGCATGCGCGTCCTGCGGTTTGACGGAAACCCGGACCTCGGCCCGGCCTTTACGCCACACGCAGGACGCATTGCGCGTGCCCGTTGCAGGCCCGCGCCTTGCTACTCGACCTGACTACCTGACGAGTGAGAACGCTTCCCGGCTGGCGATTTCGCCTGCGCCATAAACGCCGACCACGGTATAGTCCGACGCCACGCATTCGAACGTGGACTCATTGAAGGTAATGACGAAATGGCGCTTTGCGGCTCCCGTCGATGCAACCGCAGCAAGCTCGGCGACAAGTTCGGCGACAAGCGACGAATTGGTGACTTCGTGAACCGAGTAACCGATCAGACCGTGCGGGGCGAGCGGATGAATCTCGAGATCGACGTCGCCGGGCGGGCCGAGACGGTGAAATATCGTGTCAGGAAATAGCACCGTGCAGAAAGGATCGTCGTCGGCATCGAATGGTCCGAACCGCTCAAAGTCGGATTCCGCAATCGGATAAGAGAGAATAACCCGGCGGGCACTGGCGACAATGAACGGTTCGGCGGCATCTTCCGCCGGATGAGGAACGCCGTCCAGCAGGACGACCTGGTCTTCCTGCTGGGGTGATTCGAGCGTACTGGTCATCTACTTCACAACTCCGTTGCGCTTATGCGCTGGCTGGTGCGGGTGAGGCTTGCGGTGCCGCAGCGGCACTCGTCGCACTCGTCGCGACGGCTTTGCTTTTAGCCGCGACCTTGCGGACCGGTGCTTTCCTTGCGGCCTTGGTGGCGGCGCTCTTCTTTGCGGCCGGCTTTGCCGCGCCTTTCTTGGCCGCTACTTTCTTTGCCGCTACTTTCCCGGCTGCCGAAGTAGCTTTCTTCGCAACCGTCTTTTTGGCCGTTGCCGCTTTCTTTGCCACCACCTTTCGGGCTGCGGCTTTCTTGCTCACTACGCCGTCAGCCGCCGCCGACTTCACTTTGCCCGCTTTCTTTGCAGCCTGGTGGCCAACATCAGCCGCTGCCGCCGAGGCGCTCTCGATCAGGAACTTCGTACGGTCCTTGACTGTGGCGAGCCATGCCGGCGCCGGGCCACGGCCGCTCCAGGTAGCACCTGTTTTAGGATTGATGTACTTGGGCGGCTGCGCGCCTTTCGGCTGACCTTTGCTGCCTTTCGCATGGGTGACAGCCGCCTTTGCCGCCGACTTCAGTTCGCTCGCGCCTTCGATCAGGAACTGAGTGCGGTCTTTCACGCTGGCAATCCAGCCCGGTGCGCGGCCATGGCCCGTCCATGTCGCACCGGTTTTATGATCCCGATACTTGGCGATTGCCTTACCGGCGCTGGCGCCTTTCGCTTTGCCACTACCAGCATGACCGTTCAAACCTCCGGCGGCACGTCTTGCCTTCGCACGGGCTTCGATATCCTCAGTAGTCAGGCCATGCTTGAGCATCAGGTCGCGAATCTGGTCGACCGCAACTTGCGCTTTTCTGGCAATAAGGGCGTCAGCTTGTGCCTGAAGCTTTTTAAGCTTTGCCTGGATTTGCTCTAACGTGGGCATTTGATTGCTCCTTATGTGGTAATCGATCGAACTATGCCACGAATGACGTGAGAAAGGCAGATCGGCGTGGCTATATATACACGAGCCTGAGTCGATCAGGCATGCGGTGGAGTACGAACTTTTTCGGTTCATTACGCCATTGCCACACTTTTCCTGTCTTTTCGTATGCCACTCCCCCCTTCTCTTCTACTGCGATTGCATCTCGGCCGGGCCGGCAAAAGCGTCCTGTCTGGTTGATTTCCCGCCGTGCATCGCGCCACTGGCCGCTTCTACTATAGGCAAGCATTTGAAGATTCAAAGAGCGGCAGTACTTTTTTTGTCATTCAAGCCCGTTTGCTCACCTGCCGTCCGTAATCCCGCGTTACCAATCTCGCAGCGCTGTTTCACCTGTGTCCGGACCGGCCTTCTACACTCCAAACCGTACTCAGCAACAAAGCTCTCGGTAATTCGTAAGGGCAAGACCTGAGGCAATCGGATGCATCGCACTTCGATACGCAAGGAGAAAGCAGATGAACAAGAAGATCATGGGCGCGGTATTGGGTCTGGCAGTGCTGGCGGCATCGTCGGCGGCCTCGGCACATGTGGATGTGGCCGTCGGGGTCGGCATTCCAGTCGGCGTGGTTGCCGCGCAACCCGTCTATGTCGCGCGAGACCCGGCTCCGGTTCCGGTTGTTTATGGCGGTTATGGCGACTGGCGCGCACGCGAGTGGCGCGAGCGTCGTGAATGGCGGGAACACGAATGGCGGCGCGAGCATTGGCGCGAACACGAGTGGCGTGAACGCCACTGGGACGGGTATTGAAATGACGCCGAAAGGCGCCAGCTTGGAACCACTCAATAGGACGGTACTTTTCAGATGAAAGCGGGTTACATCAAATTCGCCCTCGTGGCGGTGGCACTCACTTCGGCAGCGGTCGGCACGGCAAACGCGGCCGGCTGCATGAAGGGAGCACTCGTAGGCGGGGTGGCGGGACACTATGCCGGCCACCATGCGGTGGCCGGCGCGGTCGGCGGCTGCCTGGTCGGTCGGCACGTGGCCAAAAAACATGCGGAAGAACAGGCCGCGCAACGTCAGCAAGCCAGAGTGGAATAACCCAGGTCCGACGCGCGGCTCTCTTTCAGGCGATCCGCAGTCCGTGCGTCGGCAGAACTTCCTGGGTAGTCACGAAGCGGTGCTGCTTGACCGCGTCGTGAAATAACCGGTAATCACTTTTCTCGAAGGCATCCGACCATACGGGTTTGTCTCCGGTGTCGTCGTCGAACATTAAACCGGTGGCCAGGTACTTCCAGGAGCCCGGTCCTTTGGCCACATATTCCGGAATCGACTCTTTCAAACCCGGAATACCGCCGGCCTTCACGACCCGGCAAATGTGCCGCAAGCGCTCGTCGTCGTCCTCGTGGCGATTGGTATCGAGTAGATTCGTGAGCACTTCCCTGATATTGTCCGGCAACCCGGCCTCGTTCTCGAAATCTTGCCGACCTGTCAGATAGGCACGCACCGCGCGGCACGCCATCTCGGCCGCCTGCACGAACTCCGGCAAGTTGTGCCGCTGGACAAACTCGTTTCTACCGTCGATGTAATGCCATTTCGCCCACGGCTGGTCAGGATAGTGCAACGCGGCGCCATGACCGACCGGTAGCGCGACAGTCAGAATATCCTCCTCCAGGTGCTCGAGCAGATGCTCGCTGGCGAGTCTGAGCTGGGCGAGCCAGCCTTTGCGCGTGCAGTCTTGCGCCTCCAGCAGGTGAACGCGATTCCACGGACTTTCGATACCGGCGAACCCTTGATGCGCCCATGTATCGACGTAAGTGTGAAGTGTCACGCCCAGCCGATGCAATCCGGTCTCGGTGTCCCGCCGCAGAATCGCCCGCCGCACCACCTCGCGCGCCACGGGGCTATCCGGCCGGCACACGGCCTTTTCGTGGAGGGTCGAGCCTTCAGCCGCGGGCAGAAAATGAAAGGGCGTCCACACGAGGCGGTTCTTGTCGTCCTCCGTGGTCGCATAGTCGAATAACTTGTGCGCGGTGGCAAAGCGTTCGAATGTCTCCCCGCCTTTGAAACGCAGTATGCCCGCTGTGGTCGCATCGTCGACGTATTGGCAGGCATGCGCTACGGTGAGCGCGTCGCCGGGCGGCATTCCGGCCACGCGGGCGGCGATATAGACCACACCGTAGTGGAAGTCGATATTCATGGCTGGCGCTCCTGACGCGCGGCGAATGACAACGGGATCTTCCTGACTGCGCGCGAGGTGGGCATTGCGGCGGCGCATGAGTAGATAGTAGACGACCGGGCTCAATGAAACTTTAAAAAAACTCGCGCAATCCTGTCTCATGGCCGGACAGCGCCGTGCCACTAAATAGACTTGTGACAATCAGGCGCTGCATTTTCTCGTATTTGTTATTTGCAGGGTCTGGCGGCTCGGTTATGCTCTGTGCCATTGGGAACATTCGTAATGCGAAAGGCACGCCGGGCCGTATCACGCTCGGGTCCAAAGCTTCGGGCCACTACACGTTAACTCAAAGGACAAGTCCTGTGAAACTCGAGAATTGGAAAGAAGGCGCAAGTCCGGAGCGCCGCAAGCTGATACGCAGCAAGATTCACGTCTTACTGGCCACGATCGGCACATTGGCATCCGTGGTTGGGATCTGCGTGGCCATTAACGGCGGATTGGAATTCAATCGCACCAAAGTTTTCATCGGAGTCGGTATTACCGTCGTGTCCACGATCGTATATATCTCGATGCTTTTCGCGCCGTCCGAGTGAAATCCAGGCGTCCCCTGCCGCGCACAGGTGCGGCCGTCTGCTCGCCGGTTATGACAAGTGGGTGACTTTCAGGCAGCTATTCCACCGCGAGTTCAAGTACTCAAGCGCCAGTCGCCGGTGGCAGTGGTGGGGTAAATGTTCACTGCAAAGCAGGCAAGCCGAGCGGAATAGATCGACATCCAGATTGTTTTCCACCCGGCGCTTTGCAATCAACTCCACGTAAGCGGCCGCGAAATCGTCCCACGTCAGCTCTTTGGCCTTGTAGCGCTTGAACAAGTCGGGCTCTGGAGCCAGCTCTGGCATTTCCCGGTAAGCGGCGCCGCACAGTCTGTCGAGAAAGAAAGGCAGGTCCTGTTTCTTTGCGAAGCCGGCCAATTGCGACGTATTGCTCAGGCGGATGTCGAGCACCGTGCGCACCTCTGCGTTTTTCAGCAAATCGAAAAATTCCTGCGCGGTTTTGCCGGTGAAACCGATCGTGGTCACGGGCACCGCATTGTTTTCGCGTTTCATCACAGGGCACCTGGCAGTGGGCATACGCAGTGGGCAAACGCAGTGCCCCGAGCAAGAAAAAGCCCCGCTGCGGTATCCGGAGCGGGGCTCAGTCTCGGTTCACGTCGTGTGCTTATTTGACGATACCGACCAGTTCGACCTCGAACGTCAGGTCGCTGTTCGGCGGAATCACCCCAACGCCACGATCGCCGTATGCGGTCGCTGCCGGGCAGGTCAGTTTGGCCTTTTCGCCCACTTTCATTTTCTGCACGCCCTGCGTCCAGCACGGAATTACACGGTTCAGCGGGAACGTGGCTGGGCCGCCATGTTTCGCCGAGCTATCGAACTCGGTACCGTTGGCCAGCGTGCCGCGGTAGTTGACCTTGACGACATCTTCGGCGGCAGGCTGGGCGCCGGTGCCTTGGGTCAGATGTTCAACCACGACGCCGGAAGGCAATTTTTCGGTGGTGGGCGCGGCGGCCATCGCCGTTGAAGACAGAAGAGCTGCTGCGACCAATGCAACGATAGATTTCAAAGCGAGTCTCCAGATGGGTAGTGCGCCTCATTGTAACGGATCGCATCTGCCGCACCAGCACGACCACTGCGCGGATGATCGGCGAAAGGCGTCTTCATCAATCAGCCAAAGCCTCGCCATTTGCACAAGGGCGGAACGGCGCGTAACTGAGAAGATTCTGTTGTGAACCACCAGCCCGGTTCGGCGGTCCACACACTAAATCCCATTCGAGCCGTTTGCCAACACGCGATTCAATGCTAAAGAGCGCTTCCGATGACCGAGCCGGCTGATTCCGACAAAAGCGCGATCCCGCCCCCTTCCGCTCCACCTGAGCGGCGCCGCGCTCCCCGGCCGCGCCGGATTCCGCGCAGCCGCGAACAGCAGGCGCGGCTCGACGCGCGCGAGCCGGTGTTCGAGCCGTTACCTTTTGCCATCGACGAAACCGCCGCGCGCCGTCCCTTCGCCGACAAACTCACCGCCTGGTTCGAGGCGCGCCGCTGGCAGCCATTCGAGTTTCAACGCGAGGTCTGGCAGGAAATCGGCCGCGGTGCGAGCGGTTTGCTGCACGCCACCACCGGTGCAGGTAAAACCTGGGCTGTCTGGTTCGGCGCGCTGGCCGCCTTCGCCGCGTCCCCAGGCACTCGCAGCCGCGCGCCCCGCACGCAGCCAGAACCGCTCACCGTGTTATGGATTACGCCAATGCGCGCGCTCGCCGCGGACACCGCGCGCGCCTTGCAAAGTTCGGCGGCGGAACTGGCCGTGCCGTGGAGCGTCGGGCTGCGCACAGGCGATACGTCGTCTGCCGAACGCGCGCGACAGAATCGGCGCATGCCGTCCGCACTGGTCACGACGCCGGAAAGCCTTTCGCTCATCCTCACGCGCCCCGATGCACGCGACGTGCTGGCGCACGTGCGGCTGGTAATCGTCGACGAATGGCATGAGTTGCTCGGCAACAAGCGCGGCACGCAGACGCAACTTGCGCTTGCGCGTCTCGCCCATTGGCGGCCTGAATTGCAGGTATGGGGCTTGTCGGCGACGCTCGGCAATCTGCCCTTCGCCGCCGATGTCTTGCTCGCGCCCGTGAAAACACCCCGCGCCAGTGTGCATGGCGCGCTGCCTAAAGCGCTGATCGTCGATACCGTCATTCCCGAGACCATCGAGCGCTTTCCGTGGGGCGGCCACGTGGGCATGCGCCAGGTCGGCGCCGTTGCCGAGGCGATCGGCGAAGCCCGAACCTCGCTCGTGTTCACCAACACACGCTCGCAATGCGAGGTGTGGTATCAGGCGCTGCTCGAAGCACGGCCGGAGTGGGCGGGCCTGATCGCGCTGCATCACGGCTCGCTCGATCAGGAAGTGCGTGAATGGGTCGAACATGGCCTCAAGAGCGGTCAGCTAAAAGTGGTTGTGTGTACATCGAGCCTCGATCTGGGCGTCGATTTTCTGCCGGTGGAGCGCGTGTTCCAGATTGGCTCGCCCAAGGGTGTCGCGCGTTTGATGCAGCGTGCGGGCCGGTCGGGTCACGCGCCGGGCCGTCCTTCGCGGGTGACGATCGTGCCGACGCATGCGCTCGAACTGGTCGAAGCCGCCGCCGCGCGCGAGGCGGTCGAGAAGCGTCAGATAGAAGGTCGCGAGACGCCTGAGAATCCGTTCGACGTACTCGTGCAGCACCTCGTCACCGTGGCGATCGGCGGTGGATTCGACGCGCGCGAACTGTACGGCGAAATTCGCAGCACCTACGCCTACCGGCAATTGACGCAAGCTGAGTTCGACTGGGCTCTCGGCTTCGTGGAAGGCGGTGGCACGGCGTTGCGCGCCTATCCCGACTACCATCGCGTGGTGCGCGAACGCGATGGGCTGTACCGCGTGCCGCGCGAGGATCTGGTGCGAAGGCATCGCAACAACATCGGCACGATCGTCGCGAATGGCACCTTGAATGTCGCCTATCTCTCGGGTGGCCGGATCGGCGCGATCGAGGAATCGTTTATTTCACGGCTTAAGCCCGGCGATATTTTCACCTTTGGCGGACGCGCACTCGAATTGATTCGCGTACAGGATATGACCGCGTGGGTGCGGCGCGCCACGTCATCGCGCGGAGCCATGCCGCAATGGGCGGGCAGTCGCATGCCGCTTTCCTCCGAACTCGCCGACGCCACGCTCACGATGCTCGCGCGCGCCGCCGGCGGCATCTACGACGAACCCGAAATGCGCGCCGTGCGGCCGCTGCTCGAATTGCAGCAAAAGTGGTCGGCATTGCCCGAGCCGGGTGTACTGGTGGTGGAGTTGGTGAAATCGCGCGAAGGACATCATTTATTTTGCTATCCGTTTGCGGGGCGAACGGCGCACATCGGATTGGGCGCATTGCTCGCATGGCGCATTGCTCGTGAAAATCCGGGTACGTTTTCCATTTCGATGAACGACTACGGCTTCGAGCTGTTGTCCGCGCAACCATTCGATTGGGCGGAGAAACTCGAAAACGGTCTGCTCTCGCCTGATGATCTGGATCACGACATTCTTGCGAGTCTCAATTCGTCGGAACTCTCCATGCGCCGCTTTCGCGAGATTGCGCGCGTGTCGGGACTCGTGTTTCAGGGCCACCCCGGGCAGCAGAAAAGCGCGCGGCAGTTGCAGGCGTCGAGTGGGCTCTTCTATGAAATCTTTCGCAGTCACGATCGCGGCAATCTGCTGCTCAACCAGGCCGACGACGAAGTGCTCCTGCAGGAACTCGACGCCCGGCGCATTCGAACCGCGCTCGAACGCATGAACGCGAGCCGCGTGGTCATCACGCGGCCGAAAAAGCCAACGCCGTTTGCATTTCCGTTGATTGTCGGACGCTTGCGGGAAAAGGTCAGCACGGAGAAGCTCGCGGACCGCGTGGAGCGGATGCTGGCCGAACTCGAGAAGGCGGCCCGCACATGAAGCCGGCTTCAATGGCGGTGGAAACCGCCGGGCATTCTCTCGTGCTGTCGAGCTTGCGCGCGGCTTTTGATCCGGCGCTGCGGTGTCTCTTCGTCGCCGATGCGCATTTCGGCAAGGACGCCGTGTTTCGCGCACGCGGTATTCCTGTGCCGATCGGTTCGACCGCCGACAATCTGATGCGCCTGGATATTCTGATTGCCGAGTTCGAGCCGGCCACGCTCGTGTTTCTCGGCGATCTGCTGCATGCGCGCGAGGCGCATGCCCGGGAAACGCTCGAAGCATTGCACGGCTGGCGCGCGCGGCATGCCGGGCTGAGGGTGGTGCTGGTCGAGGGGAATCACGACCGGCACGCCGGTGCGCTGCCGGCGACGCTCGGCGTCGAGTATGTTCAGGAGCCTTGGCGAATCGGGCCGTGGGCGTTGTGTCATCACCCGCAGACAGTCGAAGGTGCGTATGCGCTCGCAGGGCATGTGCATCCGGTGTACAGGATTGCGACTCGCCGCGATTCAGTGCGGGTTCCGTGTTTCCGGTTCGGGGTGGAGTGTGGTGTGTTGCCTGCGTTCGGGAGCTTTACGGGCGGAACGCGTGAAGATGGGCGCGTGGCCGGGGAGAAGGTTTTTCTGGTGGTGCAGGAGAGGCTGATCGAAGTGGTGCGATGAGGTTTTGGGTTCGGGTTTCTTGAGCGGGTGGCTCGTGGAAGGTGCGGGTTGGAGCGAGCGGACGGGTGTTGTCCGTTCGCTCGCTCCGCGTGGTGTCGGATGGAGGCCGCACTCTCGGCCCCCATCCGATGAGCGAATGCAGCGCCGTTAGTGGCTGCCGCCGTTGCTGCCGCCGTTGCCGCCGCCGTGGCCTCCTCCTCCTCCGCCGTAGCCACCGCCATGGCCTGAGCCGAAGCCGCCGCCGTGGCCCGAGCCGAAGCCGCCGCCGAAGCCGCCGCCGTGGCCTTGGCCTCCGTTGCCGGAGCCCGGGCCGTTTCCGCCTTTGCCACCGTCGCCGTGGCCGCCGTCTCCGTGACCGCCGTTGCCGGAGCCGCCTGCGCCAGGGCCGCTTCCGCCGTGGCCACCGTCGCCGTGGCCGCCGTCTCCGTGACCACCGTTGCCGGGGCCGCCCGCGCCAGGGCCGCTTCCGCCTTTGCCACCGTCGCCGTGGCCGCCGTCTCCGTGACCACCGTTGCCGGGGCCGCCCGCGCCAGGGCCGCTTCCGCCTTTGCCACCGTCGCCGTGGCCACCGTCGCCGTGGCCGCCGTCTCCGTGACCACCGTTGCCGGAGCCGCCTGCGCCAGGGCCGTTTCCGCCTTTGCCCCCGTCTCCGTGGCCGCCGTCTCCGTGGCCGCCGTTGCCGGAGCCGCCTGCGCCGGGGCCGTTTCCGCCATGGCCGCCGTCGCCGTGACCACCGTTGCCGGAGCCACCTGCGCCAGGGCCGCTTCCGCCGTGGCCGCCGTCTCCATGGCCGCCATCTCCGTGGCCACCGTTGCCGGAGCCGCCTGCGCCAGGACCGCTTCCGCCTTTGCCACCATCACCGTGGCCGCCGTCTCCGTGACCACCATTGCCGGAGCCGCCTGCGCCGGGGCCGTTTCCGCCTTTGCCACCATCGCCGTGGCCGCCGTCTCCATGGCCACCGTTGCCGGAACCGCCCGCGCCGGGGCCGCTTCCGCCTTTGCCACCATCGCCGTGGCCGCCGACTCCATGGCCGCCATCGCCATGGCCACCGTCTCCATGGCCACCGTCTCCATGGCCGCCATCGCCATGACCACCGTCACCATGGCCGCTATCGCCGTGACCACCATCACCATGGCCACCATCACCATGGCCGCCATTGCCATGACCACCGTCACCATGGCCGCCATCGCCATGACCGCCATCGCCATGACCACCGTCACCATGGCCGCCATCGCCATGACCACCGTCACCATGG